>CAZUCM010000188.1:0-6582 GCA_964619235.1 uncultured Terriglobales bacterium | reverse complement strand
CACCAGCAGCGTGGTAAAGATGGTTGCCGCCAGCAGCAGCAGATGAATCCATATGCGCTTGTGGACAGGGGTAACGACATACACCTCCATGGGCGGCATCAGTTCGGAGGTGGAAGACAGGGGTGGCGTTAGTTCAGACATCGAATTGGGACCCGGTACTTCTAGTATCTCTGCGATCCAAAACCGGGACAGGCAAAACCCATCCCTTCAAAATCCATGCGTGACAATCTCCGAACTCAATCATCGGATAGATGCGTACCCGGCTTGCGAGCATCGCAAAATCGGAAAGAATCCGCGGACAAAATCCTCAGTCGATCGACTGCAGTTCTTTACCTGGCTTAAAGCGCACAGCCCTGCCCGGGGGAATATTGACCTCGGCGCCGGTGCGCGGATTCCGCCCGATGCCGGTTTTGCGCGGACGCACGTTGAAGACCCCGAACCCGCGGAGTTCAATACGGTCGCCGTGGGACAGCGCCTTTTTCATGGTGTCGAAAACCGCCTCGACCGCCACTTCCGCCTTGCTTTTGGTGATGCCGGTCTTGTTGACGACTTCGTTGATAATGTCCAGCTTAATCACGAGCAGCTCCGTTGTGATTCCTCTACCGCCCTGGGACCGGCCATATCACCGTCCCTCACCCACGGAAAGGGAATCCATTGATCGATTTCGAGCCTTAATACTCTAAAGTGTTGATGCTAAAGGGGGCAACGGCGATTGTCAACCGTTGAGTACCGCAATCGGCATTAATCCTGTTTCCCGTCCCCGGTCTCCCGTTCCCTGTCTCCCGCTACTCGAAGGTTGTCACCCGAAAGCCGGCTTTCGACTGGATGCTGAAGCTTTGCCTGCTTTCGCGGGGCGAGATTGTGGCCCATTGCAGTGCGCGCCAATATCGCAGAACTCTCAATACTCTTCCTGTGCGGGATTGGTGACGGGAGACGGGGAATCGGTTCCTCAGGGTTTGGTTGCGTCGGCCTTACGCTCAGGCTGTTGTTTGGCCAGCTTTGCTCTTGCCGATTCGAGCTTCTTTTGTACGCGCTGCACGTCGGTTGTCTCGACCTCTGCCGGGACGCTCCGGTTCCATTCGGCCAGAGCGCGTTCCCAGTGCATAGCGGCGAGTTTCAAGCGTCCGGTCTTGGCGTAAACCTCCGCCATGTGGTCCTGAACCGTAGGATCCTTGCTCAGGCTTTCCAGCGCGTGACGGAGGTTATCCTCCGCCTGGGCGTAGTTGCCGAGCTTGAAATAGGTCCAGCCCAACGAATCCAGAAAAGCGCCGTTTTGAGGTTCAATTTCAACGGCGGTCTTGACGTAACCCAGGGCTTCCTGCAAGCGGATGCCACGATCCGCCAGCATATAGCCAAGATAATTCAGCACTGCCGCGTTGCGGGCATCATCGGCCAGCACTTTCTTGAACATTGCTTCCGCCGCTTCGAACTTCTTTTGCCGGTCAAAGATGTCTCCCCAGACGAAAAATACGTTCTGCTTTTCTTCCGGGTTGACGGCGAATTGGGCCGCCTTGGCGATATACTCCTCGGCTTCGGCATAGCGCCTCAACCGGGAGCACATCTGAGCCATGGAGACGTAAACGTCGCGGTCATCCGGGTTGCCCCGCAGTTGTGCTCTGGCGATTTTGAAAGCTTCGTCCGCCTGGCCCATATCCGTGAGCTGGGCGGCCAGCGTTAATTTCAAATCACGGTTATCCGGCAACTTGGCCACAGCTTCTTTCGCGGTGTCGGTGGCTTGCTGCCACTCCCGGGCGTCGCGATAGGTGTCCACCAGCTCCTCGTATCCGCGCCATTCGTTTTCTTCGCCCAGGTTCAACAACTTGCGAAAGGTGTCGACGGCGTCCGGAAACTTGCCGCTGTCGCGATAAATATTGCCCAAATGCTCCAGAAAGAGCGCGCGGTTGTTGCTGTCCTCACAGGTATAAATGCCATCGGCTCGCTCGCTCCTGGCGACCAGATCCTTCAGAATCTTTACGGCATCGTCGAACCGGCCCTGCGCCGCGTAAATGATCGCCATGTTGTACGGAACTTCCAGCGAGTCCTCAACATAGTTCTGAGCCTTCTTTAAGGCATCCATCGCCAAATCGAGTTTGCCGGTGCGGCGATAGATCTCCGCCATGCGCATGTAGGTTTGCGCGTCTTGCGGGTCGGCATCCACAATCGACTTATATTGTTCCAGTGCCGCATCCGGCTGGCCGTCATTGGCGAGGTTTTCCGCCAATCCGCGTACCGCATCCAGATTGTCCGGATCCAGTTCCACGGATTTACGGTAGGCCTGGATCGCCTGCCTGGTTTCTTTCTGTTCTTCGTAGGTATAGCCCAGCGCCGAATACAAGCGGCTGGAACGGTCATCTTCAGGAATGCCGGCCAAAAGTTCGGCTGCCTTTTGCGGCGTGCCTTCCTCGTTGTACAGATATGCCAGCGTGGTCGCGGCTTCTTCCGAATAAGGCTGCAGTTTGAGCGCCGATTGCAACTCCTCTTCCGCCTTTTTCGAGTCGTTGTTCAAACGGTAGAGGCGGCCCAATAACAGGTGGTCTTCCACGCTGTCGGGGTCGATCTGCACGATCTTCTGATATTGCTCTATGGCCTGTGACAGGACCTCGGACGAAGGGCTGCCTGCCTCCATATCTCCCAGCGAGCGCAGATAAATCCGCCCCAGCAGCAGCCGGGCATCCAGGTTGGAAGGATCGCGATCGATGATCGCCTGTGCTTCCAGCACGGCATCACGTATGCGGCCGCTTTTGGCATAGAGTTCCGCGAGGGTGGAGGCCAGGTATCCGGACGACGGATCGCTTGCCATCGCCAGTTTGTACTCATCCACCGCCCGGCTGAAGTATTCCGACCGCCCGTATGCGGTCGCCATTTCTTCGTAAATGTGGCCTAGGGAAAAGTGATAGTACGCCGATGCCTGGTCGGGTGCCGCAGGCGTATCCACGTGCGATTGACCGGAAGCAGCCGCCGGTTTCGCCGCGCCGGGCTGTCCGGAGTCTTGCCCAAATCCTGCAACGGCCATCGGCAGCGTGAGAAAAAGAACCAGAGAACGCGTCTTCATTAGGGTCCTGACCTGCGGCCTTAGCGCCCAAAGGTGAAAAACATCGCCGGATATTTGATGCCGGAGGGCTATCGGCGGGCACCAAGTAATTCTAACCCGGCGGACTCGGGAAAGTCGCTGGAAGGTCGCTGGCCGGCGGCTTTTGGCCGACGGCCGACGGCTATCCTAATGCCGGAAATGGCGTATGCCGGTAAAGACCATCGCCAGGTTGAGGCGGTCGGCGGTGGCAATGACGTCTTCGTCGCGCACCGAACCGCCGGGCTGGATGATGGCGGTGGCGCCCGCCTTGGCGACTTCCTCCACTCCATCCGGGAAGGGAAAGAAAGCATCCGAGGCGACGACCGAGCCCTGCAAGGGCAGTACGGCTTTTAAGGCGCCGATTTTGGCCGAATCGACCCGGCTCATCTGGCCGGCGCCGACGCCGATTCCCTGACCATCCTTGGCAAACAGGATGGCGTTTGACTTCACGTGTTTGCAGACCGTCCAGGCGAATTGCATGTCGTTCATCTCACCCGCCTCGGGAGGGCGGCGGCTTACCACTTTCAGGATCGCGAGATCGAGTTTTTTCTGGTCGGCATCCTGAACCAGCAAACCACCGCTGATGGCCTTAATCACGCGCTCCAGCGGGGCGGGGGTGATCTCCAGCAGGCGCAGATCCTTGCGTTTGGCGAAACGTTCGCGAGCGGCTGCGTCAAACGCGGGAGCCACGATGCATTCGATGAACAGCGCCACACCGTTATGCCGCAAGCCGGCAATCGCCTCGGCCTCGGCGCCGCCGATCGGCCGGTTGATGGCGATTACGCCGCCAAAAGCGGAAACCGGGTCGCAGGCGAAAGCCTTCTGAAAGGCCGCGATGGGATCGCGACCAATCGCGCTGCCGCAGGGATTGGTGTGCTTGATGATGGCGCAAAAAGGCCGGTCGAAATCGGCGGCCAGATCCCAGGCAGCCTGCAGGTCCACGATGTTGTTGTAAGACAATTCCTTACCTTGCAGCTGACGGCCATTGGCAATCCCCAGGTCAGAGCCGTCCGAGTACATGGCGGCCTGCTGGTGCGGGTTCTCTCCGTAGCGCAGATCCATAACCTTGCGGCCGCTCAGCCGCAGAATTTGCGGACACGCATTGGGCGGCTGCAAGCGGAAGCCGGCCGGCGAGGAAGCAGCGGATTCCGGGGCGGATACGCGCTCCAGAGTGGACGCGATTGCCGAGTCGTACGCGGCGGTGGTGGCAAACGCCTTTTGTGCCAGACGCCACTTCGTCGCCGGCGATAATTCACCGCCGCTGCTTTGCATCTCTCCAGCCAGGGCTTCATAGTCCTGCGGCGAAGTCACAATGGCTACGTCCTGAAAATTCTTTGCCGCCGACCGGATCATCGAAGGTCCGCCAATATCTATATTTTCAATCAGTTCCTGGAACTCCACGCCGGGTTTGGCGGCGGTCTTTTCAAAGGCGTAAAGATTCACCACGACCATATCGATGGCGGGAATCTGGTGTTCGGCCACGGCAGCCAGATGTTGAGGATTATCCCGCCGGTGCAGAATGCCGCCGTGTACCTTGGGATGCAGGGTCTTCACGCGTCCGTCCAGCATTTCCGGAAATCCGGTGAGCTCGCTGATCTCCTGAACCGCAATTCCGGCCTCCCGCAGCTGCTGCGCGGTTCCGCCGGTGGAGACCAGCTCCACGCCCATACCGGCCAATTTGCGGGCAAACTCCACCAGCCCGGTCTTATCGGTGACGCTCAGAATTGCGCGTTGAATTTTGCTCATGCTCCTGCTTTCCCCTGGAAGAAGTTTCGTGATTGCCGAATTTCTGATTTTAGCTCAGACTTTCGCGCGAGCTGTGAGCCGGACTTTGTTTTCGCGCACTTCGACCCGGTACTCGACGCGTTCGCAGTGGAATTCGTTGCGAATCTGCTCGGTTTTGAACTTGATGAAGTCCACAAAGCCCTCATAGCGTGCCTGCGGTGCGGTCTCCCCGGAGCGGCGCTTGGCCTGCAACATGGCGTCGAACAGCTTCCGGACATTTTCCGGTTCGCTGGCAGCATCGGCACAATCCACGGTGAATTCCGGCTGGGAATCCGCGGTTGCCGCTTCGCCGTGCTGTTTTAGCGCTTCCGCCGCCTCGCGCTCGAAATTCGTGCGCAATCCCTGAATCGAGAGCAGCGCGTCTTCCGGACGGCGGTAGCCCTCTTCCTTGATGCGTACCTTTTGCCGCCAGAGTTCGCTGAAGATGGCATAACGCTGCGCGATGGAGTTGTATTTGAAGCGCTGGCTGAAGTTCAGTTTCTGCGTGTCGGCGTATTTCTTGATCAGTCCCTGGACGCGCCAATCCAGGTCGTTTGGCAGTTTCCGCACGCCGCCGCCGAAGTACTTGTCATACTCCACTTTCAGCTTGCGCATGGCGTCTTCGAGGATGTTCAGTTCCTCATCGACGGTCAAAGCATACCTCTACGTTGCCCCTGCGCTCAGGGGCGGAATTCTTCCGGTAAGGTAAACGGTATCACGGCTTCCGGCCTTCAGCTTCTCAATTCTGAAGGTCCATGTACCAAGGTTACGGGGCTGCTTTCAGGGAACGGACTAGCGGCCGGCACTGACTGCCATCTTCTTGATCATGGCCAATACCAGCTTGCGATCGCTATCGTTCAAGGTGGAAGAATAGCGGCGGATCTGGGTCAGGAAGCGGACTTCGTCCTCGCTGAGCTGGGGGGTATGCTTGCCGTCCGGGGAAGCTCCATCGGCGAAAAACTGCGCCAACGGGACGTCCATCGCCGAGGCGATCTTCGCCAGCGTGTCCAGTGACGGGATGGTGTGTCCGTTTTCCACCCGTGACAGATAGCAACGGAGCAAACCAGTGCGCTTTTCGATGTCGCCTTGCGACATCCCTTTTTGAAGCCGTAAGCCGCGTATCGTTTCGCCGATATTCATGGGAAAGGAGCTACACTCAACCATCTGGGGGTAGCAGCATAGTAACCAGAGCAGGGCCTTAAGGCAAGGGAATTCTTTCAGTTCTTTTGTAGTGTTGTAATTTGTTATTACTCAAAGTCACATCAGGCAAAGACCGCAGGGGACGTTTCATGGCTCAAGGGCGCTCGATCCACGAGGAACTTGATGCTGGACACATCGGCCGGCAGAGCTGAAACTTACCTGGAGTCACTCCAAAGTCAGAAGTGAGAAACGTGAACTTGGTTTTCACGATGCCGGACGACCAACCGAATCAGAAACATCCGGAGGAAGATCGCTCCGGGAACGGGGCCTGCGCGCCCAAAGTGCCATCTTCCGGGATTTCCGCAGCGCACTCCGGAGCGTTTGTGGGCGAAGCGGGATTGCGCGCCGGCTGGCGGGCGCTGATCTTCGTCGTGTTGTATGTTGGGTGCCTGTTCGCGGGAGGTCGCCTGCTGCGACTGATGCATTATTCCTCACAGTCGTTCCGCTTTGACATAGCCCTGTCTTCCGCCATGATGTTTGGCGCGGCGCTGGTTGCCAGCGGGATCTTGGGCCGCTTTGAACATCGCCGCTGGGCGGATTATGGATTG
>CAZUCM010000187.1:0-6595 GCA_964619235.1 uncultured Terriglobales bacterium | reverse complement strand
ACCACTGCCGGCATTCCGCCAATGTGATCGGAATGCCCATGCGTCACCACCACCGCATCCAGGTGCGAGAAGCCGCGGGACCACAAGTAGGGAGCCACCACCTCTTCGCCGTAATCGAAGCCGGGAGCGAACGGTCCCAGCGGGCCACCGGCATCCACCAGCAAGGTCTTCCCTTGCGGGGTAACCACCAACGTCGACTCCGCCTGTCCTACGTCAATGCCGGTGATCTCCAGAACGCCCGCCACGGTCCGGGGATGGGCCGGAGCAAACGAAAGCCACAGGGCCGCGGCCAGCAGCGCCGTCAGGGCGGAAGCGGCCAGCAATGGCCGGCGGCGCACCAGCAGCATGGCCGCCGTCATCGCCAGCAGGAACCCGAACACCGCCAGCCGCTGCGGATCCGGCAGGCGCAAATCGCCGAACTTCCTATGTGCGAAGGTGCCGGCCGACCACACGATACCGCGCAACAACCAGGCTGCGCCCCAGGCCGGAAGTTTCGCCAGCGGCAGCCAAAGGTAGGAGAGCAGCAGGGCCAGTGCGGCAAGGGGCACGAGTAACCCGGTCAGCGGAACCGCAATTGCATTGGCCGGCACGCCGGCGATGGTTCCGCGATGAAAATAAATCGCCATGGGCAGTGTCATCGCCATCTGCAAAACGATCGAGAGCACGACCACGTCATAGGCGGCGCAGCCGCTCCGCACCATCCGGCAGAGTACGGCAAGCGTCAGTGGAGCCGCGCTTTTCTCCCGCGCCGGCAACAATCGGGCCAGGCCTTGCGCAAACATCCGCAAGTCGAGGCGAAACTGGGCCATCCGCTGTGGCACCACCACGTCGTAGTCCGGGGAGGCGGGGTGACGCAGGGCGCGGCGCCAGTTCTGCGAGGTCCGCTCCATGATCGGCGCCGCCAGGGCGACGATGGCCAGCATGGCAAAGAAGGTCAATTGAAAGCTGGCATCGCGCAAAGCCGTGGGCTCAATTGCCAGCAGCACCAGGGCCGCAGCCCCCAAGGCATTGAGCGCGGAGCGATGGCGATAGAGCAGACGCGTGGCCAGATAAACGCCCAACATGATGACCGCGCGGGCCGCAGGCGTCGACCACTCGGCAATACTGGCATAAGCCACAGCCGCGAGCCAGGCCAGCAGGGAGGATAGCGATTCGTTCGCCCGAAAACGGCGCGCCAGCCAGAAGACGGCAAATGCCAGGATTCCCACCTTGAGTCCATCCACCACCAGCAGGTGATAGAGGCCGGTGCATTGCCAGTCGGCCCGCGTTTCGGAATCAATCGGCGGCCGTTCCCCTACCAGGATGGCGGCGAACAGAGGGGACTGCTCCTCCGGCCACAACCAGTCGATGCGCTGCAGAACGCTGCGCCGCGCGCCGTTGGCCCAGCGCCTCCAGGGGAACCGCCACGGTGAACCGCCGGCCGCAGGCAGAATTTCGATTCGGTCCTCACGAACCGTGCCCTGCACTTCGATTCCCTGCCGGAGTAAATATTCGCGATAATCCGTGGCTCCCGGATTTCCGAAGTTGCGGGGCTCGCGCAGATACACGGGAAAACGAAGACGCTGCCCATAACGGAGCAAACATGGATGCGGACAGGACGAAGAGGTATTGCCGGCTGCCGGGGCATCGTCCTCGCTTTCATCTTCATCCTCCGAATGGAGGCCGACTCCCAGCCGTATCCCACCCGTAATCCGGCTGACAGTGCCGTGGTCGTCGATCTCTTCGCTCTCCACATCGACCGTCAAATACTGGAAGGGAGGCCGGCCACGCAGAACGCCATCGCGAATTACGTGCGCGGTCGCCACCACCGGCAAGCCGGTGGCAAAACGGGAGAGGCCGGACGATGGAACTGCGGATTCAGCGGCCTGCAGGCACCAGGCGCCCAAAACCAGGAAGCCGGCAAGCACAAAACTCCAGGCCAGCCCTATACGCCAGGCCTGGGACTGCTTTCCACGCTCTCTCCAGAAGTGCAGGGCCGCAAGCAGAAAGATGGCAAATGCGGCAAGCCACCACGCCGCGGGCCGCCAGCAGTGCTCGCCGATAAAAATGCCCGCGGCAAAAGATAGCGCCGCCCACAATAACGGCTGACGCGTTCGTGCAAGGCTGGTCACGGAAGCGCAAGCAGAGTAGCGCAATTGCCATGGATTTGGCAAACAGAACCGGAATCTCACGCACAAGCGCTGAGGTGCGGAGGGAGCCAAACTGGAAAACGAAACTCTTTTTTGAGTTTCTTCTTTTGGTTTTCTTTCTCTGCGTCTCTGCGCCTCTGCGCGAGATTCCGGGTTCTACCGCACCAGGTGCGTAACGCTCTCGATGTGAAAGGTCTGCGGAAAAAGATCGATCGCGTGCAACTGTTCGATGTGAAAACCGGCGGCCAATAGCATTTTCAGGTCGCGGGCCAGGGTAGCGGGGTCGCAGGAAACATAGGTGATTCGCGAGGTGGAGAGACGGCTCAGGCCGGCCGCCGTCTTTTCCCCTAAACCGGCGCGCGGCGGGTCCACGACGACGTAATCGTATTCCTCGGTCGCATCCGGGCGGGCCAGAAAATCTTCCGTGGTCTCGCGATGGGCTTTGACGTTGGAGGGTGTATTGCGCCGCAGGTCGTGAAACGAAAAATGCGCCGCTTCCACGGCGGTCACGTCGCGAAAGGATTGCGACAGAGGCAACGTAAACAGACCGGCGCCGGCATAGAGGTCCAGCGCGGCATTGCCGTTATGTCCCGCGGTCACCAGTTCGAGAAGCGTGCTGGTCAAATAACGATTGACCTGGAAGAACGACCCGGCGCTGATGTGGTATTCGCATCCGCCGGTGTCATACACGAGTTCGTCGGCGCCAAAGGCTTCCCGCATTTGCGGCGGCACCTCCTCGCGCACCAGCGGTCCCTGCGGGGTGGCGCGGAAGGCCGGCGCGCCGGCGACTTCGGGGACCAGGTGCCGCAAGTCGGTTATGAAATCCGCCAGGCTGGGCTGGCCGGTGCGCGTCCAGTACTGATCGGGCAGAGTGAATTCCAACAGCAGTTGGTTATCGGCGGCATTGGCGAAGAACTCGATCTCCATCAGGGCATCGCCCACCATGTGAGCGCGGCCCAGTTGCCAGACGGCGGTCATCGCCCGGTTGATCAGCGGCGAACTGATGGGACAATGCTCGACCGGCAGCAGGGTGTGGGAATTGCCGCGATAATAGCCGAGCGCGAAATTGTCTCCGCCGCGCACTTTCAGGCGCGTGCGGTTGCGATAGTGCCAGGGCGCCGAAGGGTGCGCCTGGATCGGCGGTACTTCGATGCCGCCAATGCGTTGCAGGGTTTCGCGCAAGATCCCGGTCTTGAGCTGAAGCTGCGCCTCATATCCGGCATGCTGGTAATGACAGCCGCCGCATTCGCCAAAATAGGGACATTGCGGCGAGACGCGCTCGGGCGCCGCCTGCAGCACCTTCTGTGCCAGCGCGCGCACAAAACCCGGCTTTTCCTCCACCACGCGCGCTTCCACCCGCTCACCGGCAAGCACGAAGGGCACAAACACGGCTTTTCCCTTGCCACGCTCCGTGGCCGGACCGCGCGCCAGGCCGTCGCCGCCGTAGATCAATTTTTCAATCGTGAGATGCAAGGAATCTGCCCTCGGCTCTCGGCCTCTGGCCTTCGGCCAGGAAGGCTATCTCCGCCTCCCTATGTTAACGGTTCCAACGGGGGGCGAATTCGAAAATCCGCAGTCCCGCGATTCAAAGCCGCCAGGCGGCGCCGTTTTCTGGCCGAGGGCTACATGTAAAACAGCGACAAACGGGGAATGCCGTAGCGCTCCAGTATGCGCTTATGGATGTACTGTTTCTGCAGATGATCGATCTGCGCGGCAGTCATCTTGCGGCGATAGGGGGCGAGTTCGCGGTCGGCTTCGGCGCGCACGGTCACCAGTTGCTCGTCGGCGGTCGAGGACAGCAAAGCGGCAAACAGCTTTTCTTCCACCACCGTCAGCCGGCGCTCAAGATCTTCCAGCGGCACCGTCTTCGCCTGTTTCAGGCCGGCGGCAAGATCGCGCAGCGTGCCCACGGCTTCCCGCACCATGGCCACGGCCGCCTCCGGCATGGCCGCACCTTTTCGGGACGGGGAGGGCACCAGCATCGACTCCAATTGCTTCGCGTTGGTCTCCATATAGGTGGCGATGGGCGGAAGCTCCAGGCCGGAGTCCGGTTTGGTTTTGTCTCCCGCGCCTGCCGACGCCTCCTGCATCTCTTCCGCCGCGGCCAGCACCGCCTGGGCGCAATAAGCCAGCGAGTTGACCTTCCGCGTCTTCGACGGACGGGCATCGTAGCGATCGAAGGCCTCATCGATACCACGCAGCACCGCCTCCAGCGGTATGCCGGAGTCCTTCCAGGTCTCCATCAAGGCCCAATCCAGCGTGGAGCACAGCACTACGGTGCCCCGCCGCCGGCAGAAGCGCTCTTCGATCTCGGTGAAGTAGTTGAAGTAGTCGGCCACGCTTTTGCTATTGGTGCTGTCCTAAGTCCTACGCCGTGCAGGCTGGTTGCGCTGCCAGATGATCCGCAGTCCTTCCAGGGTCAGCAACCCGTCTACGGAGCTGATATGGGCGGAGCTGCTGCCGAACAGTTCGCCTAGTCCGCCAGTGGCGATCACCTTTGTGGTTTTGCCCAGTTCGCCAATCATGCGTACGAGAATACCGTCCACCAGCCCCAGATAGCCGTAGAACATACCGGCCTGCATGCTGCCGATCGTATTGGTTCCGATTACGCGCGCCGGCTTGCGGATTTCCACGCGCGGCAGGCGCGAGGTGCGTTCAAAAAGCGCATCGGCGGAAATTCCTATCCCTGGCGCAATCAGGCCGCCCAGATATTCCCCCTTGGCCGAGACCGCGTCGAAGGTAGTGGCCGTGCCAAAATCCACCACCACACAGGGACCGCCGTATTTTTCAAAAGCCGCAACGCTGTTGACGATGCGGTCGGCGCCCACTTCCGCCGGATTTTCATATTTCACCGGCATTCCGGTTTTCACTCCCGGCTCGATAAACAATGGGTGGGTATGAAAATACCTTTCGCACACCTCGCGCAAGGTGGCGTCCAGCGGAGGCACCACGGAAGAGATAATGATGCCTTTGATATCCTCGATATCCAGATTCCCCATGGCAAACAGATTGCGAAAAAGCACGCCGTATTCATCGACGGTCTGTGCCTTGATGGTGGAAACGCGCCAGTGCGCGGCCAGCTGTTGGGCCAATCCTGATTCCTGTGCGGCCGGGTCAACCCCGGGCGGGGTGGAAGCGACCCGGAAGACGCCCAACACCGTATTCGTATTGCCGACATCGATAACCAGAAGCATGATAGATTTCAAATTCCTCTAACTGTCCCCGAAAGCACCGTCCGCAGTTTGCCGTCCTGGGAACGCAATTGCAGGAAGCCGCGCGCGTCGAGGCCTTCGGTGGTCCCCGAATAACCGCCCTCTTCCTCTACATGAACCCGGCGTCCGCGGGCGAAAGAAGAGCCTTCTTCAAAGCGGCGGAGCAGGTGCCGGCGGCCCTCAGGCTCGAGGAAGCGGCGATACTCACGGTCGAACGATTGTAGCAGGGCCGCGGCCAGCTGCACGCGCGACCAGTCCTTTTCGCTCTCCAGACGCAGGGAGGTGGCAATCTCGGCGAGCTCCGGCGGAAACTCCCGCTGATTCACGTTGATCCCGATGCCCACCACCACAAAGCGAATGCGCGTGGCCTCGGCGTTCAACTCGGTGAGAATCCCGCAAACTTTTCGTTCCTGGCTGATGCAGCCCCCGTCGGCCGTGTAGGCCGCGCGGCTGAGCAGCAGATCGTTGGGCCAGCGCAAATCCGGTTTGAGCCGGGTTGTCTCCTCCACCGCGGCCGCTACCGCCAGACCGGTCATCAGCGAAAGCGTCAGGACTTCGGCCGGCGCCATGGCCGGCCGCAAAAGTATGGAGACATAGATTCCCGTGGATGGCGCGGAATGCCAATCGTGCCCGCCGCGGCCGCGGCCGGCCGTTTGTTCCTCGGCAAAGAACACCGTGCCTTCCGCCGCGCCCGCCTGGCCCGCCTGCATGGCCAGAGCGTTGGTTGAATTCACGCGAAAATAATGACGAAGCTGCCCATGGAAGAGCGTGCCCTGGATAAACGGATCGAGTGCGTCGGGCAACAGCAGATCGGGGACCGATTCCAAACGATAGCCGGTGGCGGGATGACCGGCAATCTGCACTCCCGAAGCCCGCAACTGCTGCACCAACCGCCATACTTCGGATCGGCTGATCCCAATTTCTTCGGCGATCTTGGTGCCGCTGACCACCAGCATGGCGTTATCTCCCAGCACCCGCACAATACGGCTGAGACGCTGATCCGTATGCGCCGGAAGATCGGGCGGCGTCCGCGAGCTGGCCATCTTCATGATGCGGCAATTATAAGAGCGTTTCACGCTTCCCGTTCCACAATGCACAATTGAAATCGCAAGGATCGTTACAACGCTTTCGTATCTTGTTTCGGGCCTCATCGCCCTTTCAATTACGCACAAATAACACCGCGGGCAAGAAAGACCGGCTTTACTGCGGCTTTCTCACGGGAGAACTCTGTCCTCCGGCTGCATTACGATGCCA
>CAZUCM010000186.1:0-6604 GCA_964619235.1 uncultured Terriglobales bacterium | reverse complement strand
ACATGGCCGGTTTTGAAGTGACCACACATGGCCGGTTTTGGGGTGACCACCGAGGTGCGTGCAGAAACCTCCACCCGGCCATGTTGAACATCTTGCCGGAACTAAGCCGCCTCTTTCTTCTTTGACTTCGTGGCGTTCTTGAGTTTGCCTGCCACCTGCTGTAATTTCCCTTTGACCTGGCGCGCGGCGCCTCGGGCTTGGGCCCTATCGTCGTCCCTCCATTCGCCCGCCTGGCGTTCGATACGCCCTAAGGCGTCGTTTATCTTTCCGCTCATGACATCCTTATTCATTTCAACTCCCGTTATCCGGCTAGTTGTGCCGGTTATCTTCGCCATGCAGCGCCGGCCTGCCATGAGCAAGGCTGGCGCCACTCGCTCATCGATTTTTCTGACGTATTTCTGATGAAGGCCGCTGGAGCAAAAGATGCCCCGGTCCCGATTCGATGTTCGCGCTTATCCGCCGCTCCAATGGTGCTGTTTCGCGTTAGGAAATCTGACGCAACACCTGCAAAGGGGGATTCATCCAAGTTTCAAATATTCCGAAACCTCTTCGCTACCGCCGCTCTTGTGCGCGGGCGCGAGCGCGCCGCCGGGGTGGCGGAAGGGAGGTGTCCAAGGAGGATATCGCATGAGACGGATCGCAGTATTGGCTGTCGTGGTAGTGCTAGCGAGTGCGCCTTTCGCAATGGCGCAGCTCAGTAAAGACAATGTCGAACTCGGCGCATTCGCCGACTACTTTCGGCTGAATGGACCTCCGAGTACGGGCTACTATGGTGTCGGCGGCAGGGTGGGGATGGGCGTGGCGCCCCACGCCGACCTGGAAGCCGACATGGCTTACGACTTCGAAAGAAATGTTACCAGCACGTTCACGGGCACCAGTAGTGCTGGTATCACGACGAACTTCTCGCAAGTCAATGGATTGCGTGTATGGCATGGCCTTTTCGGTCCGATGGTTTGGGTGGGGACCAAGCATGCCCGCGTCTTCGGTGAAGTGAAAGGCGGCTTTGTGAATTTCAGCATTTCCGGAGCCAGCCCGATCGCCGGGTTTACGTCGGCGACCGGAACTTTTTACACCAGTAACACATATGGCGCACTCTACCCGGGCGGAGGCGCGGAAGTGTCCGTCGGCCCCGTCGGACTGCGTTTGGATGTGGGAGACATCATGTATTTCAATGACGGCTCCGTCCACAATTTAAGCGTGAAATTCGGACCTACGGTCCACTTCTAGCCGGCATAACCGGAATGGGAGAAGGCTCCTCGCCGGACGCCGCAGCGGAGATGCGTGCCAAGGCGGGGAGCCGTTTCAGCGGTGCATGGAGGTTTGCGCAAGTCGTGGTCACTTTCGCGGGCCGCGCCGCAAGTTGGCGGCAAGGCGGTCGGCCAGGTCAGGCGACTTTCTCAGGCGCCGACGCTGGAGCTGCCTGATCTTGCCGTTGCGTTCCGGGAGTCCCACTTTGGGCAGCGGCGTTTTCGATTGCGGAGTTTACTTCTCCTCCAACCAGAATCGTCAGCCCCATCACATAGAACCAGAGTAGAAGTATCATTACCGCGCTTAGCGAGCCAGAGGTTCTCGTAAAGCTGTTGAAATATCGAAGATAGCCACGCAATGCAAGAGAGATTCCCTGGGACAGGGTAACGCCGGTCACGGCTCGCGGGGTTGAAATTGGACAGCGATCCGAGCAATTTCTTTCGACCCGCTTGTTCATTGGGTGCGAATCGGATCGAATGCTAGCCGGCGGGCCTGGAGTGCAGGATGGTGCGGAGTCCGAAGAGGGATAGAGCTATACGCTGCGAGCGTGAATGGCCACGGGGCAGTCCGGCAGGAGATGAAGCGTGTTCGGCCAATCGAGAGCGCCAACGGCGCTGTCTGTCGAGCAGAGGCTCCCAGCACACGTCCAGCCACTGATTTTACAGCGCGAGTGATACCGCGCTGCTAGGGCGCTGCCATCCCTCTCAAATATGCCCGAATCCTATGGCAACGATCGCCAAAAGAGTGATTCCGGTAATACGTTGCTAAGTGACCGCCGACAACTCTGGCACCGAAAGGCTCATCAATAGCAACGAGGAGGGAGCGATGAGAGAGGTCAATTTAGTGAACGGAGGTAAAATCCTTGCGCTAGCCGCTGTCGCCGCAATCTGCTTCGCGGTGATTACTCCCAAGACACAGGCTCAGGTAAACGTCGAGATCGGCGTCGCGCCTGAATGTCCGTACGGGTACTATGATGTTCCGCCGTACGACTGCGCCCCCTATGGATACTATGGCCCGGAATGGTTTGCAGGCGGCGTCTTTATTGGGGCGGGTCCGTGGTTTCACGGCCCAGCCGACTTCCACGGCCACGTAAATAACCGATTCCATCCAGAGCACGGCTATCACGGCCCAAAGCCAGCCCGTGGCGATAAACCCGAGCCGGGAAAGCGCCTCGATAAGATTGCCCATTTCAAACCAAACGAAATGCGCGATGGACGCGGCCACGAAGTTAAAGGCAGACGCTAATGCGATGGTTGAGTGTTCGCCTCGCGGTTTCTCTTGTCCTCGAACGGTCGAAGGCGAAACCACCACACCCAATTTCAGGTTCAACCTGACTGGCCGGCCGGTGCCGCTGAACACCAAGTTTCGCGCAATGGTGGATGGGATGAACAGCGACACATACCTGCAACCGGTGGACGCGTGGTTACGGAACTCGCATATTGTGGCCAAGGGCGAATTAGCGCGCGGGGCGGGGGGACAAGGTCACGAAATTCATCTGGATGTGAATATGGCCCCAGAGCTATTGGGTCCGTCAAATACCCTCAAGTCCCCTGCTGAAACACCATCTTCGTGCTGCCTGCGGGCAGTGCGACTGCCCCCGGTGGAGCTCTTAACGGCTCGAATTCTTCATCCTGCCGGCATTCGAGTGGACTGAATCGATCTGTCTTTCAAAATTGCGAACGAGATCATAGTTCACAACACCGGCCTTCTTCCTGTAATGAGTCGGATGAGAAGGACCACGAGGGCAATGAGAAGCAGGATGTGGACGTATCCTCCCAACGTGTAGAAGGAAACCACTCCCAGCAGCCACAGAATCAGCAAAATTATAAAGATTGTCCAAAGCATTGTTCCTCTCCACGAGGCGCGAACCATTTCCCTGCCAACAAGCAATCTTCCACTCTTCGACGGCTTGCGGTTCGTAAGGGTTGTTCGCGGCGCGCAACGGATCAACAATGTTTTGCACGATGCCGGCACGCGTTGGGGTTTCGTGAATGAGAACCCCATGGGGGTCGAGATGGTTCTCGATCACATGAACATCCCAGGCGACGATCGCGAGCGCGAAGCGCGATTCATTGTTCGTGCTGTGACGAAGATTGTCGAGGGCATCTGACCACTGGGCCGTTTCACCATGGCTACAAAGGCGAAACAAGGCGGCGCGCCAACCGAGCTATCTCCTCGTCGTTCAGGGAAGGATGCAGTTCCCGGCAGCAATTGGCGCAGGTAGTGCAGTCGATCTCCTCCCACACGCGCCGGGTAGCAGCGTAAACGTGAGGATCGATTTCGTGTTACCGGTGCCGGCCCTTGAGAAACTGGCGAAACTCCCAGTTCTCATCCGCCCTTTCCGCAGCCAGCTTACCTATTTGGACCAAATCCACAGCCATTTGCACGATTATTGTACGACCGAAAGATGCGGGAAACGCTGGTTGCCGTGCGGAGTTGCCTCATTAACAGTGCAGAAATTACATATGCATTTTTGGCGTATATAATGTAAGACTTTAACAAATGTATGTATCAATATGTTAATTAAGTAGATAAATGGTGGAGGCGGCGGGAGTTGAACCCGCGTCCGAAAACGTTACTGGCCAAGAGTCTACATACTTATTCGCATTCCGCTTCCGCCGAAACGGAAAATTCGCCGCTTGCGCTGAGAACGCGACAAGAAACGCAAGCCGCTAGTCCGAAGATCTCGCCGTACAGCCCAGACCCAGCCGTAACAGCCAGCCCACTGTATGACGTCTTGACCCCAGCCCGTGGACGAAGCCGGGCAAGACGGCAACCTATTTAATTAGGCTGCGTATGCCATTTGTTGATTGGCAATTATCATTTTGCACACGATTACGGGTGCGTGCACCCCGGTATGCCTCTTGACCGCAATCATTTCCGTCGAAGCCGTGACGCCCCCACTCGGACGCCGCAGGGCGCTGAGCCCTGCGCGGCTGACATGCTTTGCGGCAATGTCAAAGATCTACCCTCAACTCTAGGCACGAAACGCCTGCCAGTCAATCCATTTGATGCTGAAAGACCGTCACCGGTCACATGCCCTGCGGTTCCAGGGAATCTTTGAGCCTTCCGCGATCTCCATTCATCCAACATTAAAAGACGCCTTGTACAATCGAGCATTGTGCGGTTTCTGGGTACGGAGGCGGGTTTTTAACGTGGAACGTGGGACGAGGAACGTGGAACGTTTTCCTGGGGAGCAACACCGCTAGTGCATTCGGAGTGTTTGCCAATTTCCGCGGAGCTGTCGGGGCCGGCGCCTGTGACCCAGAGCGAGACGGTGCCCCACACGACTGCTTTATTTGCCGCCTATTTGCATGAGTTCTCGCGAGTGCAACATTTGTACTCCCGGTCGCGGACGCCGTTGAACTGGTTTGCCGATGAGGCGCGCTCCATCCGCTATGAGCCGGAGCGAAGAGCCCGCGTTTGCAGTGCGCTGGAGCGGCAAAATCGCTTCTATCAGTCGAGTCCGCGTACCTTCGAGAATCTGCAACGGCTGCGCAGCGGCGCTTGTGCCGCGGTTACGGGGCAGCAAGTATCGCTGTTTGGCGGGCCGCTGTTTTCCATCTTAAAGGCGCTTACCGCCGCCAGAATTGCCGAACGGGCCACTGCGGAGGGAGTCGATTGTGTCCCCGTCTTCTGGCTGGCGACGGAAGACCATGATCTGGCGGAGGTAAATCACGCGGTTCTGCCGGGCAATGAAAGCTTGCTGCTACGGCTGGAAACCAGCACCCAGGGGGTCCCGGATACCCCGGTGGGGCAACTCCGGTTTGGTGCAGAAATTGAACCGCTGGTGGCACAGGCGGTCGAGTTGCTGGGCGGCGAGATCGGGGAAGTGCTGCGCGAAGCCTATCGTCCGGGAGCCTCCTTTGGAGATGCATTCGGCCGGCTCTTCGCTCACATCTTTCGCGATGCGGGCGTGATTCTGCTCGATGCCTCCGATCCCGAACTGCACGAGGTTGCCGCGCCGCTCTACGAGGAAGCCATACGGCGCTCCGCAGAGTTATATTCCCGGCTCGAAGCGCGCGGCGCCAAACTGCGCGAGGGTGGCTTCCATGAGCAGGTGAAGGTTAGTGAAGCTTCCACGCTGTTGTTCGGTCTGCAGGATGGTGTTCGCAGGCCGGTTCATTGTGCCGGCGACCTGCCGGCGAAAGACCCGAAAGCTCCTGCCCGATACAGTTTGGGACAGGAGGAGTTGCCGGAGGCGGAGCTGCTGGCACGCATCCGGCGGTCTCCCGCGAACTTCAGTCCAAACGTGTTGTTGCGTCCGGTGGTGCAGGACTATCTGTTGCCAACGTTGGCCTATGTCGGTGGACCGGCGGAAGTGGCCTACTTCGCGCAAGCCGGCGCCGTCTACGAGGCGCTGCTCAAGCGCGTAACTCCGGTATTGCCGCGACTGGGCGTAACCGTCGTAGAGCCGCGCATTAAGCGCCTGCTGGATCGCTATCAGTTAAAAGTCTCGGATACATTTCAGCCGCCGGCGCAACTGCGTGAACTTTTGGGCGAGCGCAGCCTGCCGGAGGACCTGCAAACGAATTTTGCCGCTGCCGCCGCCAGCCTGGAATCGTTGTTGGCTTCGCTTGCCGCTTCTTTGAGCCGGATGGATGTGACCCTGGCGGCCGCGGCGGAGCGTGCCGGCGCCAAGATGCGGTATCAGCTGGAACATCTGCGGGTGCGCGCCGCCAACGCGGAGCTCCAGCGCAGCGAAGTCGTGGCGCGCCATGCCGCCCAGTTGAGTTCCGCGTTGTATCCCGAACGTACGCTTCAGGAGCGCGTGATTGCCGGTGTCTATTTTCTCGCCCGCCATCCCGACCTGTTGCAACTCCTACAGCAGACCGCTTCCCTGGATTGTTCGGGCCACCAGGTCGTATTCCTATAAGAAGTTTCCAGTTTCGGGTTTTGAGCCGGCTCCGGTCCAACGCCGATAGCCGGGGTGCGTGCATCAGGCTTGAAAGTCGAAACTTGAAACGGTTTCGCCGGTGTATCATTTACCCATGTCGAAGCATAAAAATACCGAGGCCTTCGAGGTTGCCTGTCCGCACTGCAATGCCAGTCTGAAGGTGGACGCGGAGATGCGCGCGGTCATATCCCACCGGCCGCCGGTGGTGGCAAAGACTTTCAACGACATGGAAGAAGCGGCGCGCGCCATGCGGGCGCAGGATGAGCGGAAGGAGTCGCTTTTCCGCCAGTCGGTGGAAGCCCAGAAGCACTCTTCCGACCTGCTGGAGAGGAAATTCCAGGAAGCCGTCAAACGGGCGAAAGAAACGCCCGACACGCCCAAAATTCGCGACTTCGATTTGGACTAACCCCCGCAAATGTCAGATACCGGAGATCGATTCGAACGCGCGGTTGCCATCAT
>CAZUCM010000185.1:0-6610 GCA_964619235.1 uncultured Terriglobales bacterium | reverse complement strand
AGGCGTTGATCCGTCGGCTCGAACAGCGGCACCGCGCGCGTGTGCTGGGCATCGGTGACGATGCATTCGCGGGTGTCCACCAGGCAGGCCGGCATCCCGCAGGCGGTGAAGCCGGCGGCCACCACGGCGCTCGACAGCAATTCGCCGAACGAAAGCACGTAATCGGTGGTGCGCGGAGAAAGCTCGCCGACAGCGGTAATGCCGCGCAGCAGTCCATCGAGGTTATCGAAATTTTCGCCCAAAGCTCCACGGAACTTCTCGAATTCGCCGGCCGGTAACAGCTCCGAGGCGGTGGTGTAATGCCGTTCCCGCATGGCGCGCGATAGGCTGAGCGCCGAGTCCAGGTCGCCGTCGGTGGCCGCACGAGCCATGGTATGCAATTGGTCCGTGACTCGCGCCATGGCGCTTACCAGAACCACCGGCTTTTGCGGCAGCCGTCCTTTCACGATCTCTGCGACGCGACGGATGGCCGTCGCGTCCTGCACTGAGGTACCGCCAAATTTCATTACCAGCATGATTGTCTTGTCCGTTCCTCCCACCGGGAACCCGGGCAGATAAAACAAAACCCACTCGCCCTGGGCACTGGCGGTGGGTTCGATTGAGTCCAGAATTATTGGTTTCTCACTCGCCCCATCGCGGCCGCAGCCGGGATGTAACTGGCAGGGCCGTGTGCCGGCCCACACCTACACTGACCGTTACAACGATCGAGAGCAGTGCGGCCTGGCGATACGGGTTCATGAGAATGGTAGAACTTTACCGTTTTCCAAAAAGCACTGTCAATAACTATTACTTATTTTGTTGCCCACCATCATTAGCGCTTATGCACGCGAGCGAACGCCGTGCGCCCGGCACTAATGATTAAACATCAGTTCCTTCGCCCGGCTGACCGCTTTGACTACCGCTTTGATCAGGGTAACCCGCAGTTTGCCTTCTTCCAGCTCCAGAATACCGTCGATGGTGCAGCCCGCCGGCGTAGTCACCGCATCCTTCAGCAAAGCCGGGTGGTCACCCGTTTCCAGCACCATACTGGCGGCGCCCATAGTGGTCTGCGCGGCCAGCAATGTTGCCATATCCCTGGGCAGCCCGACTTTAACGCCCGCTTCGGCCAACGATTCTATGATGATGTAGATGTATGCCGGGCCGCTTGAGGATAGCCCGGTAATCGCATCCATGTGTTTTTCTTCTACGATAACGGTGCGGCCAATCGCTTCAAACAGCGTCTTGGCCAGCTCGATATGCTTATCTTCGGCGTATGCGCCTTTGCACAGGGCGGTCATCCCCTTGCGCACGAATGCGGGGGTGTTGGGCATGGCGCGAACCACCGCCACTTTTGCTGCTAACGCCTTTTCCATGAATGCGGTAGGGACCGAGGCCGCTACGGAGATAAATACCTGATCCGGCCGGACCACTCCGCGAACACTCTCCAGTATCTCTTTCACCTGTTGCGGTTTTACCGCCAGGAAAACCACATCGGCATCGCGCACGGCCGCCACGTTATCCTGGCCGACACTGATTTTAAAGGTCTTAGTGGCCGATTCCACCTCGTGCGCATACAACACGGTGGCGCAGGCCCGATCCGGAGTAACCATGCCCTCGTTGAGCAGTGCGCGCAGAATGATTCCGCCCATTTTGCCGGCGCCCAGCACGGCCACGCGTTTTCCGGAGAACAGGGTAGAGTTAGAAGCCGCAGTTGCATTTGCCACGAAGGAAAAACCTCTTTATTTCCTGAGATTTTACGGCGCGTAGAGTTCGCCAGAAGCCGCCCCAACCGTGTTTCGGTCAGTCGACCGGTATGCTACCGGCAACAGAATAAAATAACACGCCACCGGGCAGTGCCGACAGGCCAGAACGAGAAATAGTCGCCAGTCAACAAATTACGACTCTTCTGCCCTTAATCGTCCATTTGCCGGCCAGCACGATGCGGAGGGCCTCGCTGTAGGCCAGATGCTCTTGCTCCAGAATCCGTTCAGCCAGGGCATGTTCGTCGTCACTTTCCCGCACCGGCACGCACTTCTGCACCACAATGGGACCATGGTCGAGGTGTTCGTCCACAAAGTGGACGGTGCAGCCGCTGATCTTGACGCCGTAATCGAAGGCCTGTTGCTGGCCATCCAGACCGGGAAACGAAGGCAATAGCGCCGGATGGATATTCAAGACCCGTTGCGGGAACTGCTGCACGAACCAGGGTGAGAGCAGCCGCATATATCCGGCAAGGCATACCCACTCGACCGCATGCGATTTCAGGGCGGCCGCCACTTCGCGGTCGTGTTCCTCGCGCGCTTTGCCCTTGGAAGGAATAACCAGAGCTTCCAGACCACGCTTCCGCGCCACTTCGATTCCACCTGCGTCGGCGCGATTCGCGATCACGACGGCGATGCGGGCGTGGGGGATCCTTCCCTCGTCGATCGAATTCGCAATGGCGACAAAGTTCGATCCCCGGCCGCTCAGCAGGATGCCTAACTTGTGGATCTCAGACATTCTTTCGTTGGCCTTTGGTCTTTAGATCTTTGGTCGTTGGCCAGAGAGAGCGCTTAACCTTCAGGCTTCATCGGTCTGTCAGCCAAACCGGTTTCCGCCTGTTTGGCGGACAGCCATCAGCCTAAACGAACGCAACTTTTCTATCGCCCTTTACGATGCGGCCGATGGTGTACAGTTTTTCGCCGGTTCGTTCCAGGATGGTCTGCACTTTCTTGAACTTATTGGGCGGAACCACCAGGATCATACCGATGCCCATGTTGAAGGTGCGTAACATTTCGTCCTGGGGAATGTTTCCCAGCTCCCGTAAATGTTCAAAAATCGGCTGTGCCGGCCAGGTGCCCAGTTCGACCTGCGCGCCAACGCCTTTAGGCAGTACGCGGGGCAGGTTTTCGGTAATTCCGCCGCCGGTGATATGCGCCATGGCGGCCAGGGCGTCGGCATCCAGCATTTTCTTGATCAGCGGCCAATAGCTTTTGTGTGTCCGCATGAGCTCGTTACCGACCTTGTTTTTCAGATCGTTAACGTAAGTCTCGGGCGAGTAGTGGGCCACCGAGAACAGGAGTTTGCGGGCAAGGGAATAGCCGTTCGTGTGTAAGCCGTTGGAGGGCAGTCCCACCAGGACATCCCCCACCTGAACATTTTTGCCGTTAATGATCTTCTCGCGTTCCACCACGCCCACGATGAAGCCCGCCAGGTCGTATTCGCCCTCGGGATAGAAATCCGGCATTTCCGCGGTTTCGCCGCCGATCAGGGCGCAGCCGTTATGCTTGCAGGCCTCCGCCAGTCCGCTGACTACTTTTTCCGTAATTTCCGGTTCCAGCTTGCCGGTGGCGAAATAGTCCATGAAGATCAGGGGTGCGGCGCCTTGCACGGCAATGTCATTGACGCAGTGGTTCACCAGGTCGGAGCCCACAGTGTGATGGACGCCCATTTCAAAGGCGACCTTCAGCTTGGTGCCCACGCCATCGACGCTGGAAACCAGGACCGGATCCACGTATTTCTTCTTGTCCAGCGAGAACATGGCCCCGAAGCCGCCGATTTCGCTCAGCACGCTCTTGGTGAACGTGCGGTGGGCCAAATACTTGATGCGCTGTTTGGTGCGGTTCGCCTGGTCGATGTTGACTCCGGCATCGGCGTAGGTGATCACGGGACGATCCACAGGCGTTTCTGACACGGCAAGTTCCTCAACTTAGAGATTGTGGTCTTGACTGCACGCAAGTACCGGGGAAGCAGTAATTCTATCACTTCGGAGGGCGTAATGGTCCCCGGCAGAAGTCCTGAGGGGTTTTCCTCTCCCACCACGGAATCTCCAACTCGCGCGCAGGTCGATTGTGCCGGAAACGTCAGGATGTACAAAGGCGAACGCAGAGGACGCCAAGGGCGCAGCGGAATTTGATTATTGATTTCAGTTGGCCCTTTTCGTCTCTGGTGCTTCCAGCTCAAATGTATCCTTTACGGCCCAAGTGGTCTTGCCGTTCTGAACCTCCTGTTTCACCATTTCGGCGCGCAGGTTATGGCCGTCCAGGTAGAAATGGAGGAAATGGTAGGTGGGGCCGGGCGCCTGGTATGCATCCTGGGGCGAACGTCGAATGGCATAGGGGGTGGCGCCTCCGCCTCCGCTCACCAGGTAGGTGACGCCGCCATGCTCGTAACGTTCGTAATTATGCACATGGCCGGAAATTACGATAAATCGCTGACGCAGGGCAGCCTGCCGCTGTTCGAGAAACGCCGCCAGCTTTTCTTCCGATGGGCGTGCCACATGGCCTCTGCCCGGGACCATATCGGTGGAATGCGTATAAGGCGGATGATGGAAGACGAAAAAGAGAAAATCGACATCATCGGGAACGTGGGCCAACTGCTGCGTCAGCCAATTCCATTCATCGCCGCCCGCCGCATCGGAATCGCTGTCCATCATGAAAAATAGCGCGTTGCCGGCGCGGACGGTGTACCAGCGTTTTTGCTCCAGCTCGGGAAACTGCGCAAAATAGTTGTCCGCCCGCGGATCTCCGGACAGTTCGTGGTTTCCCAGCACCGGGAATACCCGGATTCCAGCGCTCCGCCACGCGGCGGTCTCCGCTTGCCAGACCTTCCAGTCTTTCGGATCGCCGCCTTTGAGCACCAGATCGCCGGTGACAACCAGGAAGGGAGGCTTCACCTCCGCAATTTTCCGCACCAGTTCCTGCCTTGCCTCCGGGTTGCTGACGCGCGTATTCGATGGGTCGGTAAAGCGAATGTCGCCATAAGCGACAAAATCGAATTTCGAGCTATTTGCCAGCAGGGAAATGTCGGCTGAAGTGGACTGGGGCTTGTCGCCGCTCTTGACCGGATTCGCGGCATGCAGCCCGGCCGATAGCCCTGCGATAACGATGAGGAAGAGTAAAGCCCGTTTCATCGGCTCACCTCAAATAAAGGATACGCGATATTGTTCTTCGTTTCCCGGTCCCGCGGCAAGCCGGGAAAGGTCACCTGTCTTCCGACCTGATCTCCCGAGCTGATCTTCCGATCTGATTCTGGCGCTGCGCCATCGGCGGAGCCGATCTGCGTTGATTTGGTGCTGGTTAGCTCGTTTATGTTTAGATTTTCGTCCTGTGTGGTTAAACCTTAGGCAGTGTCTCAGTTTGGGGATATATTATTCGGTGATCTGTCCGAACAGCAGGCCATCTAAGTAATCGGCCATTACGGACACATCAATATGACCCTGATGCCAAGCGAGATCGGCGGCTTTTAAGGCGTCATAATAGGGCTGGCGATTTTCGCGGATGCGTTCTGGAACTATCTTTTTCCCGGGAAGCATTGCTCCATTCTTCATGCAGATCAAGTAATAGCAAGCCGCTCTTGCTGTCCTACCGTTGCCCTCGACAAAAGGATGTATCCAATTAAGTCTCCACAAAGCGTAAGCAGCAAGCGCGGTTGGACTGTCGCCAAACCCCTTGACTGTCCAGTTTTCATGGATGAAAGAAAAGAACAAATCCATCAGATGAGGAACTTCTTCAAATCTGGGCGGAATATGTTTCCCAACGTAAACGGGCTCTTCTCTGAACCGCCCGCCAAACTGCGCTATGTTGGCAACGGCGGCATAATTCAGAGCCCACAGGGTGTATTTGTCGAACGCCTCGATCCCAGTTTCCAATCCAATTTCAATGCAATTTTCGAGCAGATCATACTGGCGCAAGAGATTCTTCTCTTGAATTCTCTTAAACAGTTCCGGTTTGTCTTTCTCTCGAACAGACATAATGTGGGGATATTTACCCCGGCCCGCAGAGCGAGCGGGCCGGGAACGTTCTTATGACAATAGGCGGATGCGCTCGGAGGCCCGCCGCACACTTTCCTTCGTAATGTAATCTGCATCGGCGGGAGCATTGCCAAACGCGAAACTAATTCTCTGTTCACGCAATTCCTCGTCGGTCACGGGCCTCTGGCGAGCAGTCTTCAGGGCTTCCTGCAGCTTAGGGTTTTCCTTGATGTCGCCGAGAAATTGTTTTCTGTCAGCCATTGCTTGTCACCTTCTCCCTTTGTTCGTCTGGGGTTCCGAGGTGCTCGGAAATCCATCATAGCGGTTATCGTTGCTGTGTCAACAGTTTAACGCGGCGCACCTGTGGATTCTTTGGATGCAGGATTTGCGTCGAGGATCAACCTCACTGCCTAAGCAATTGCAGGCAATAAGCCTTTCCGCTCGAAGGCGGTCAATTTCCCGGGCACGCAATTTCTTCAAGCGACCAGACCTGATCGGATAGTCCCGCAGCCATCGCTGGGGTGATTCGCAGCGACTTGTGAATCCCGGCGAAGTTGTAATGCAGGAAGTGCAGGGCAGCCGCATGAGCGTGGCTTTCCAGTTTCTTTGAGAATGCATTCGCCAAGAGGGTGAACCGGCGCATGGACAAGGGGTTATAAATTCAGACTGAGACATTACCTAAACCTTTCGTAATTTTCGCGAATCATCAAAAACAGATAGACTATGCCGTTTGAGTTCTTTTGGGAGGCGTTCCCATGAGCCCCACCAGCAAACCACATGGCAAGCCGGGCGCGCCCACCCGGGATCCGGCGCACGATGTTCTGCACTCGGATCGCCATCCGCTGGCGGCGTTTTTCAAACCTCAAAGCGTTGCCGTGGTGGGCGCCAGTGAACGCCCCG
>CAZUCM010000184.1:0-6627 GCA_964619235.1 uncultured Terriglobales bacterium | reverse complement strand
ACCAGCGGTGTCGTTGAAACGCCTCGCTACTTCGCCGGTTCCGCGGCTTGCTCCTTTGCCCCTCGAACCGCACTCAGGAAGGAGTGAGCCGAAGCCGGTACTGCCACTTTACCCATCAGCACGGACCGGCTAGTCACATTGGGCCCATAGATTGCGCGCATGGAATCGTCGTCCCGGCGAATGTCAGCGCCGTTCAACGTGAGTCCGGCAAAAGCCCCTTTGGCCCGGGAGTAAGTCAGGATTTCCGCTTCCATCTTCCAGTCGGTTTCAGCCGAAGCGTGGCGTCCCACCGGCCCCGCCGCCGCGGAAGCATCTCCTCCCAATTGAAATTTGCTACGGAGCAATTCCTGCATGCCCTTGTCATGTTGGAAAATCATGACCAGATCCACGCCCTCGACGCCGATCTGCAATCCCCAGCTGCCGCCCGTGATCGTAAAGAGCACCGGAGCGCTCCATCCGTGGGCGGTTCGGCAAGTGGCAACGCCTTTGCCATTCTCCGCGCCAAAAACGAAGCCGCCCTTCACCATGTGCGGCACCACGGCCACGCATCTTGCGTGCTCCATGACCTCTTCCGGAATGCCCTTGTCCGGCGCCTCCATGATCTCGCGCAGCACGGAGCCTGCGTTTTGCAGCCGGTCGGCAGCCGACTCGTGATGAGTTTCAGCCCACCCTAATCTGGGTAGTGCGGCTAATAAGACGAAGAGCATCAGCTTCTTCATATTCCCGTACCTCATTTCTGTGCCGCTCTCACCCTTTGGCTTCTCTGACGATGGATAGTGGGGCCAGGCACATTGCGCCCCGTCAGTGGAAGCCATCAGGAGTTGAGCGAAGATGCACTCCAAAGTAGATGCAAGGTCCGGACCAGGAAGGTTGCCCCGCAGGATCGCTTATGGCGAAGTCCGAGTCTGAATATGCCATCAATAGTGAAAAGGATTAGTGCCGAGTCATCGGACAACCGGGGATTTTGTCTCTGCGTCCAACACCTTCGTAAGCGCATCTGCGGTGGATTCATTCCCCTTCGAGTTCGAGCGTATGCGACGGCGAAAGCCGCGTGAAGGAAACATTAAGAGGTAAATTGGCAGTGTGTGTTCGACGCAAGATTCTGGTGGTTGACGATGAGCCCCATGTGCGCGACTGGATGGAATCCTTGCTGCGGGCAGAAGGCTATGACGTCGAAACCGCGGAGGATGGACTGGATGCCCTGCGCCGGCTTCTTAAGGATCTGCCCGACATCATCATCTCCGACCTCAACATGCCGCAAATGTCGGGATTCGAGTTCCTCTCCGTCGTGCGTCGCCGCTTTCCCGATATCCCGTCGATTGCGGCCAGCGGCGCATACAAGGCCGGCGAGGAAATCCCCGGCGGAGTCATTGCCGATGCCTTCTTCGCCAAGGGACGGCAGCAATCGGACGATTTAATACGCGCAGTAGACGGCGTCCTTCAGTCAGCATCGCAGCGGCGTCTGGCGCACAGCCAGGAGCCGGCTCCCAGCTGGATACCGCGAAGCGGGAAGGATTCCAAGGGAGTGCCGTTTATTGTACTGGCATGCACGGAGTGCCTGCGCTCGTTTGCGTTGAGCGTTCAAAAGGAAGGCGTGCAGGAAATCCAGGAGACGCGCTGCCTGTACTGCGATGGCGAGGTCCGCTATTTCATCGATTTCTCGCTGTCCGTGGTCTCTCCCAAAGCGCAGCTAGCCGGGAAGCCTGGAAGTACTGTCTTGCCGGCGGCGAAAATTCCCCTTCAGGAGTAAGCGCGCGCCGTTCTCGCTGGCGCGGCGGTCGCCGCGCCAGCATACTCCGCGTCTGCTTGCAGATTTCTGGAGGCAGCAGTGCAGCTGGCTATCCCTTAGCGGCTTTGATTTTGGCCCAGCGCGCCTTGGCTGCGGCCGCGATCTTTCTTCTTGCCGCCGGGCTCATGACCCGTGCCTTCTTTGCCGGTTTTGCCGGTGCGGCGGTCTTCTTAGCGGCTCTGAATTGTGCCCATCGCTTCTTGGTGGCGGCAATGATGCGGGCACGGCCGGCTGCGCTGATGTGGCGCTTGGGTTTCGCCGAGGCGGTTGCCTCACCCTTTTGCTTCGCCCATCTTGCCTTCGCAGCGGCCGCAATCCTGGCCCGTCCCGCGGCACTGATGTGGCGCCCGCCGGCGGCCTTCGCCGGCTTAGCCCGGCCTGCAAGGGGCGCTACTGCGCCGTCCAGAGCTTCAAGAGCGGCAATCGCACGTTCGATGCGGCCGAGTTCGCTGCGAAGTTCGGAAAGAATCTTTTTAGTGTCCATATTTCTCCTTCGTCCATATCCTAGCAACTTTCTACAGTCACTGTCAGTGTCTCTGACTCATATCTTGCGGATAAGAGTTACTAAATGGTTCCCGGTACAAAAACTTTGTGTTCCGGGTCGGGTTACTGAGATGAGTATAAGGGAATGCCTCCAACGATCGTTTTCAGGCGGTCGTCACCTTTGTGGCAAGCGGGCGGCCCTTACGTAGAATTTACAACCTTTACAAATCTGCGGCGAGTGATAAGTCGACTGCAGTTACAGCGGCGGGGATCTCCGCTGGACTCGCCGCCGGCTTTAACCTCCGGTGGGCATCGTTGCTGGAGAAAACTCGAGCTGTTAAGCTTCACGGTGAGAGCGGAACGTATCCAATTTCACTCCCTTCCGCCGCGGGCGCAATGGACAGGCAACGAAAACGAGGAAGAGATTCGATGAGGTAAGATGTGCCGCCGCCGTTTCCGGATACCATAAGGCGGGGAGCGGCCCTCTAATGATCGAACACGGGAGACGACAGGCATGTTTTCGGCAGCTCCACGCTTTACTCATATGATGGTAACCGCCGCCCTTGGTGTCGCCACGGTACTGTCCGCTCCATGGCACGCGGAAGCCGCCCAGGCGCCGCTGGCCGTCAACCGCATTATTGCTCCCGTCGATGAGAACTCATTGGTTACGCTTAAGGGCAGTATTCATCCCTTGGCCACGACGGCGAATGACCGTGGCGCCGCGCCGGACAACATGCAACTTCAGCGCATGCATCTGGTGTTGAGGCGCAGCCCTGAACAGGAAGCCTCTCTGCAGCAATTCATAAAGGATGTTCATACCCCGGGCTCAGCCGGCTTTCACCAATGGCTCACACCGGAGCAGTTCGGATCGCTGTACGGGCCCACCGGCCAGGACATTGCCGCGGTGAAGAGCTGGCTGGCGTCTCACGGCTTCCAGGTGAGCGAAGTGAAGCCCGGCAAGCAGGTGATTGAGTTTTCCGGAAGCGTCGCACAACTGCGCCAGGCCTTCCATACCAGCATCCATCATTATGTCGTAAACGGCGAGAGCCACTATGCCAATGCCGATGATTCGCAGATTCCGTCGGCGCTGGCGCCGGTCATCGGCGGGTTTGTCTCGTTGAATAACTTCCGGCTGAAGTCATACCGGCGCGATCTGGGCAAGGCCCTGTTTGACCCCCAAACCCACACGGCGTTGCCGCAGTGGACATACGGCAACAGTTCCGGAGTTGATTTCCTGCTGGCGCCGGCCGATTTCGCCCTTCAATATGATCTGAACCCGGTCTATAACGGGGGCACGCAAGGCAGTGGCCAGACCATCGCAGTAGTCAACGACTCCAATATTAATCTGGCTCTGGCCAACCAGTTCCGCACCCTCTTTGGTCTCAGCGTCAATCCACCCACGGTCATCATTGACGGAAGCGATCCCGGGATCGACGGCGTTAACAATCCCGATGGGCCCAATGGCGACTCCATTGAAGCCTACCTCGATGTCGAATGGTCCGGAGCGGTGGCTCCCGCTGCCGGCGTCGATCTGGTGATTGCAGCCGATACCGCGGTTGAATCCGGCCTGATCCTCGCCGCCGAACATGCGGTATACGCGAATCTCGCACCCGTTATCAGCCTGAGTTTTGGCTACTGCGAATCCGGCCTGGGCAGCGAAAACAGCTTCCTGGACGGGCTCTGGGAGCAGGCTGCCGCGCAAGGCATCACCGTTGTGGTCGCCGCCGGCGATAGTGGCTCGGCGGGCTGCGACAACGATCAAACGCAGTACTATGCGGTCGATGGGTTGGCGGTCAGCGGTTTTTCCTCCACGCCGTACAACGTAGCCGTCGGCGGCACGGATTTTTATTACAGCGACTACAACAACACCACGGCGCTCAAAGCGCAGATTCCCGCTTACTGGAGTACGGCTGCAACCCAAGCCCCCGCGGTTTCGCTGCTGCAGGTGATTCCCGAACAGCCGTGGAACGACAGTCAATATGGGTTGAACGTGCTCAGTTACTACGCGGATGTCTCCGGCGACACGGCGACCACGATTGGCGCCGGCAGCGGCGGCGCCAGCAGTAGCGCGGTTTGCAGCAGCAATAAATACGACTCATTAGGGAATTGCACGGGAACCCTCTCCGGCTATGCCAAGCCCGGTTGGCAAAGCGGAAGCGGGGTTCCTGCCGACGGAGTCCGCGATCAGCCGGATGTTTCGCTGTTTGCGGCGGACGGGGCGAATTACAGCTACCTTCCGGTTTGCGCGGCAGATGGCGATTGCGCCACACCCTCGGGGAGCGCTCTGGTTCAGATCTCCGGCGAAGGCGGCACCTCCGTCTCGGCTCAAGCCTTTGCCGGAATCATGGCACTTGTAAATCAGCAGTACGGGCGCCAGGGCCAGGCGGATTTCGTTCTCTACCCACTGAAGACGCAGTATCCGGCAGCCTTTCATGACATCGCCCATGGAACCAATTCCGTGCCTTGCTCGTATTCGCCGGGTTCCCCGGATTGTCTTGCGGTCCTGAATCCACTCACGGTCACGGATCCCACTTACGGTACGGCGATCGAAGGCGAGATAGGAGCCGGAAGCACCGCCGGCTATAACGCCTCGGCCGGATACAATCTGGCTACCGGCCTGGGCAGCATCGATGCCAATGTCTTGCTTGCCGACTGGAACAAGGTGGCCTCCACCGTTGCCACTACCACCACCCTGACTCCGTCTGCGGTCTCCTTTGCCCATGGCGCCTCGATTACCATCAGCGGCACGGTCACGGGAGGCAGCGGAACGGCCACCGGCGACGTCGCCCTGATGACCGATAGCGCCACTCCATTGAACGCGGGAGAAACCGTCTTCACCCTCAGTGGCGGCTCTTTTGCGAGTGGTATTGGCGGGATCACTTATCTGCCGGGCGGAACCTATAACATATGGGGGCGATACGGCGGCGATGCCACCCACGCCGCCAGCATCTCGACGAAAACCCTGATTACAGTCAGTCCGGAAACCAGCAGCACTGATTTCAATATTTTCAATGTGGCCACCGGCACCACCAATTTGGCCGCGATCAGTTCCGGGGCTGCGAATATTTCATATGGTACTCAGCTGATTGCAGATGCCCAGCCGCTCCCTGCCACCTACTTCAACCAGTGCGTAATCGCGGCGAGCCCGCCGGCGAGTTGTTCCAGTTTTTACTTCACGTACCCCACCGGGACCGTTACCTTCGAGGATAACGGAACCACGGTCAGCACTGCCACACTGAATGCCGAGGGCGACGCCGAATATAATGCCGCCTGGAGCATAGGTTCACACTCGGTTACGGCGAGTTACGGCGGAGACGCCGGCTACAACGCCTCCAGCGCCCCGCTATTGCTTTCAGCATTGTTCGCGATGCGCCGGTGATTTTTACCGCCAGCACCGTGGGACAGGTGACTGTTTACGTGGAAAATTCGGCAAATCTTGCCAAAGAGAATTCTTACGACCTGGGATTTTCGGTTCCGGGCGCGGCGGCGCCCAACGGAAGTGTTACCGTTAACGGGTTTCCATCCGGCATGGCCGTTACCAGTGATTTGAGTGCGGGGATCGATTCCGGTACGTATGCTCCCGAAGGTGCGGGCACGTTTGTAGTTCCTGCCAGTGTCGCCGGCGGAACTTATCCGGTGACGGTTTCGTACACCGGTGACGGGCAATACTCTTCCGCATCGACCAAACTGAGCGTGTTGATTACCGGCTTGAACTTTGCGCTCACCAATAGCGGTGCGATTACGGTGACCGAGGGCGGCACAGGCTCTTCCACTATTACCGTGACGCCGGCAGGCGGATTTACCGGCACCGTAGCTCTCGCCTGCAGCGTCTCCAGCACCACAACGGGAGTCAGTTGCCAGGTGTCTCCCGCTCAGGCAAATTTAACCGGCACCGGCGGCGTCAATTCGACCCTGACAATAACCACTACTTCGGCCAGCGGCGCCTTGACCTCTCCCGGATGGAACTTCTTTGCTTCGACCGGGGGACTTAGTCTGGCCATGATCTTCTTCGCGGGCTTTCCGGCCGGCCGCCGCAAATGGCGGGGGATGCTTGCGTTGTTTGTCGTCTTAGGGTGCATTGCCGGAATAAGTTGTGGCGGTGGCGGCGCGAGCACAGCTGGCAGCGCCTCCTATACGGTCACGGTGACCGGTACCAGTGGGAGTGCGTCGGCAATCACCAAAGTCCTGGTTACGGTAAATAAGTAGGCGGAGTCCTGGATGAATCGTTTAGGGGCGATCATATTTGCCGTGGTGATTCTGGCGGCTCCCTGCGCGCTGGTGGCGCAGCGGGGAGGCGGGCGCGGCGGACACAGTGGGGCTCAGGGTGGGCAAACGGCCGGACCGGCAGCGGATGC
>CAZUCM010000183.1:0-6647 GCA_964619235.1 uncultured Terriglobales bacterium | reverse complement strand
CTCCCCGGACCTCAGCTTCACCGCTGAGGGAAAGAACTTCCGCGCCATCCAAAAGCTGTAACCACGTCATTGTCAAAATTATAGTCCGCTTTAGTTTTCGCCACAGGGTCCTCGGGCCGCCTGCCGGCTGGTCGAAGGCTGTGTGGTGAGAAAAAAGGTATCTACCGTGCGAAGCGCACGGAGACTCTTCCTCCGCGTGGGATTTGCGTTCCAGGCGCCGGAGACTGTTCCTGAGCCATTCCCCAGCCATGCGTATCCAGGGCGATACCCTCCTGCTGCGCTTCTTCCACGGCCGCCCGCAACGACTTTCCGAGAAAAGACGGAACCAGCGTGCTGGCTACATTCACGACTACGCCCGAAGCCGGCTTTGGACCGGGCTGAGCCGGCGGCGCCAGCGGCGCGACCGCTACCGGCGCCACGGGAGCAAAAACCATTTGACCCTGCCGATCGGCGGCTGGCACCAGTTGTCCGCTGTGCGGGCTATTGGCCCGAGCCGCGGGAGCCGGATTGTTTGCAACCGAAGCGGCATCCCCCGTCACCAGCGCTTCGCCCGGATGATCGGGATCACTTTCTTCCAGGTCGCGATCATTAATGGCCTCGCGGAGCAGCCGGTTGGGATTCTTAAGCTCGGTATCATGCGGCACGTGCATGTATTCCAGCACCTGCTGGGTGACGCGTTGAAACACCGGCGCCGAGATCTGGCCGCCCTGATGCAACCCCACTGCCGAGTCGATGATCACCGCTACGGTCACCGCCGGTTGATTGACCGGCGCAAAACCGATAAAGGAAGCTACGTATTTACTGCCGTAGCGGCCGGTGCGGGGATCCACTTTCTGGGCGGTGCCGGTCTTACCCGCCGAAGAATAACCATCGAGAGTAGCTCTTCGCCCCGTCCCGAACAGGACCACGCCTTCCATCATTTTGCGCATCTGCGCAGCCGTCAGCGGAGAAACCACCCGCCGCTGCTCCGCCGGATGAAACGTTATGGTCTGCGGACCCGCGTTCGGCGGAGTCACGCCGGCGACGATGCGCGGAGCGTTCCAGACGCCGTCGTTGGCAATGCTGGACACGGCTGAGATCGCCTGGATGGCCGTGATTCCGACCTCCTGGCCCATCGACATGGCTCCAATCGAAGTCTTCGACCAGTTCTTTACCGGCTTTACCAGGCCGCGCGTCTCCCCCGGCAATTCGATTCCAGTCGCCGTGCCAAAGCCGTAGGCGCGAATGTATTTGTAGAGCCGGTCTTCCCCCAGTCGCAATCCGATCTTGATGGCGCCGACATTGCTCGATTCCGCCAGCACCTCCGCCGTGGTCAGCACTCCCATGCGATGCGCATCGCGCATGCGCGCCCCGCCCACCACTATGTAGCCCTGCGAGACATCAAACTTTTCGTCCGGATTCGTGACCTTCTCTTCCAGCGCCGCCGACAAGGTGACCGTTTTGAACATCGAACCGGGCTCATATACGTCGGAGATGGCGCGATTTTTCAGCAGTTGCGGAGGAACGTGCTCGAAGGTATTGGGATTAAAGGTGGGCCGGCTGGCCAGCGCCAGAATCTCGCCGGTATGCGGATTCTGTACGATACAAGTGGCCGACTCGGCATGCGTATCCTCCATGGCCCGGTCCAACTCACGCTCCGCTATGTACTGGATGTTCTGGTCGATGCTCAGGACAATATTCTGTCCGGGCTCCGGCTGGCGCTCGATTCCTGCCAACCGCTTGCGGCGGGCATCCATCGAGATTTCCATGCGGCCCGGTATCCCCCGCAAGGTATCGTCGAAGTTCAGCTCGATGCCCCCAAGGCCTTCGTCGTCCAACCCGGAATAGCCGACCACCTGCGCCGCCAGTTCGCGCTTGGGATAGAACCGCTTGGGTTCCTTCTGGAAATAGATTCCCTGCAGTTTCAGCTCGTGAACCCGGGCACTGGTTTCCGCATCCACTTTGCGGGCGATCCAGATGAAGCCCTTGTCGGAGTCCAGCTTTTCCCGTATGTCGGAGGCATCGATGCCGAGAACGCCGGCTAATAAGGTGGCAACGGTGGCATGATCGGGCACGTCGGCGGGCACGGCAAATATCGAATCCGCCTGCACCGACATGGCCAGTTCCTGCCCGTTGCGGTCATAAATAACGCCCCGCGGAGGCGTTACATCAAACAGGCGAGTGTGCTCTCTTTGTCCGCGCGTCCACCAGTCCTGATGGTGAATGATCTGCACGTTCACCAGGCGCACGGCAATGCCGCAGATCCAGAGGAACAACAGCCCGGCCAGCATTCCCAGGCGAATCTTCGGATTGTCCCGCCATTTGCCGTTGGTCGCCACTTTTTTGTGCTTCTGAGGAGAAAACGATGGCGGCCCGCCAGATTGCCTGGCCTGCCGCCATCGACAATTACATGTTGCGCAGTTTCATCTGTTCCAGGGTTCGGCCTCCCAAGGTTCGGCCCGAAATCGGTTCGGCCTCATGACTCGCCGCCCGGCGGGCGAAGAGTCCGGCCCTAAGCCTTACTGCGTAGCCGAAATCACCGACACGGCCGCAACTTGTGCCATCACCGTGCCGCCGGCGCCGGCCGGGGCGTTGTCCAGGTTGATCACCTGCCCGGCCATCGGCGGCTGGAGTCCCATACGGTGCGCCATCTCGTCAATGCGAGACGGTTCCCGCAATTCCGCTTCATCGAGCTGCAGCTGGCGGCGCGCCTCCAGCAGCTTCTCGCGTTGTTCCCGCAATGCCTCATTGTGATATCCATACTCGATGGCGCTATAGTGCTGCACGCAGAACACCAGGAACAGCGCGAACAGCAAGCCCAGAGCGCCGGAAAACATGATCATGTCCCGCTTGCGCTTCGGATCCGCCACCTTCACCAGCCGCGAATTGTCGATCGGCTTGTGAACGTAGATTTCCGGCGTAATGCCGTACCTTCGCCGAAGATTGGTTACCGCCAGGGTTGCCATTACGCTACTCCAACCACAACATGCTCCATGGGCCATTGGCATACGTACGTGGACAACCGGGGATAGCTCTCGATCCCGGGAGCCATCATCTCTTCCGGGGTCAAAATGCGCGCCTGTTGTTCCGTCTTCTCTACGGTCTGAATCAGCTCGTCGATCATCGTTCCCGTAAACATATCCAACCTCCCCGCCGCTCAGCGGCTGTGTGCACGGCCTAAACCGCAAGAAACATCGTGTAACGATCCAACAACTTCAAAGTTATTCACACAATCCACAACTTTTCCACTTCATCCCCGTTCGGCGGCGCGGAGTTTTGCGCTGCGCGAACGCGGGTTGCTCTCGATTTCCTCTTCGCCGGCGCCCGCCGGCTTCCTGGTCAGGATCCGCCAGACTTCCTGGCGCGCTCCTTCCCGCAATGCCGTTTTGACCGCCCGGTCCTCCAACGAATGAAAACTGATCACCACCAGCCGCCCTCCGCTCTTGAGCACCCACGGCGCCGCTTGCAGCAGCGCGTGTAACTCATCGAGTTCATGGTTTACGTAAATCCGGATCGCCTGGAAAGTGCGTGTCGCAGGAGAGATACGCTCGTATTTCATTGGCCGGGCCGCGGCGGATACGACCTGCGCAAGATGCGCCGTGCTCCGTATCGGCCGCGCCCGAACAATGGCTCTGGCGATTCTCCGCGACCTCCTTTCCTCACCGAATTCGTAAATCACGTCGGCAAGCGTGGGCTCGTCGAGGTGGTTTACCACTTGTTCGGCAGTGGGCCCGGTCAGCGGGTTCATCCGCATGTCCAAAGGCCCTTCCGCCTGGAAACTAAAGCCGCGCGTGGCGTCTTCCAGTTGCAAGGAGCTGACGCCCAGATCGGCCAGCACTCCGTCGGCTTCCCCTGCGCCTATGCGCTCGCCCAGTTGGGCAAACGAGGCATGCAGCAGGGTCACCGCCGGCCAGTCGTCTTGCAGCTCCACCGGCGGCTGGCTCAGCCGCTGGTTCGCCACGGCCAGCGCCGCCGGATCCTTGTCGAAGCCAATCAATCGGCCGGTTGCGCCCAGGCGTTTTGCAATGGCAAAACTATGTCCGCCCAGACCCACCGTGGCATCGATATAGGTCCCGCCGCGCCTTACGGCCAGGAAATCGATCGCTGATTCTAAAAGAACCGGCACATGGCTGAACTTCCTCTGCCCCTCGCCATGCCTCGCCCCCTGGGGGGCTGCCGCATCCTGCTCCTCGCCGCCGGTCACTAAATACCCAGCTCGCTTAGAGCGTTTGCATCGTCATCCGTCAGCGGATTCTCTTCAATCTGCTTCGCGTAGGCTTCCTTGTTCCGCACTTCCAGGTACGTCAGCATGCCCACTACGGATACATCACTCTTTAAGTTGGCTTTCTCCCGCAATTCCGCCGGAAGCAACAGGCGGCCCTGGCCGTCCATTTCCACCACCTGGCCGTAGTAATTGGTGGTTTCGAGGAATCTCTTCCGGCTGGGATTACTGGTTGGAGTGGTCGCCAACTTCTGTTCGATCTTTTCCCACTCTTCCATCGGATGGATCTCCGCAGTCTGCCCGTTTCGGCTGGTGATATAGAATCGGGCGGCGCCATAGCGCTCTTCGATTTCGCGCTTGAAGTCCGCCGGGACCTTCAAGCGTCCCTTTTCATCAGTCCGAGTTTGATAGCTGCCGCGTAACATCCGGTCTTAACCCTTTTTTGCCTGGCCGATTCGTTTTATCTCGGGCTCCGCAGTACGTTTTGCCGGTCGGAACCGCTATTTCTACCAGTTCCTCGAAAATCCCTATCCGGCCACAGTGGTCTAAGTAATTCCAATACTCTCCACTGCGTACCACTTTATACCACCCACATCCTAACTCTATTGGGATATCTGTCAAGAGGTTTTTTTGCGGCTGGAAGCAGGTAAATTCCCGCTTTAAAAAGGTTTAACCTCGGCTGAGGAAAAACCCAAGAGCTGGAGTACAAAGCGCAACCGACCACAATGGGTTGGGTTTACTACCCTGGTTCAGGGGAGGGTGCGAGTAGCGATGCGCTGGGGGCTCACAGTTCACAGGATTCAGTTTGCATCCGGCGCCGGAGGCTGACAAGTAGCAATCGAGGCTCGGGTGTCGAAAGGCAAAGCTGCGCCGCGGGAGAAAGCCATCCATCATGCAGGCACAGCAAGCAAGAACCCCGATCCTCTGCTTTTCTCCATGCGTCTCCGTGGGGAAGGGGATCTCATTCGCTACTCTTCTTTTTTCCCGGCAAACTCGCGGGATTCTCGTGAGTGCGTTCGCGGAATCCGCCGCGCATCGCCGAGCCCAGAGAAACCGCGGCCTCGCCGTACTTATCGCGCAGACGGTCGGCGGCCGAAAGCGCTTGTTGCCATTTGCTGTGTTGTTGGCCCTGCAACAGATCCAGTTGGCCCTCTTCGGAGGAGAAGCCGGAGGCATGCACTCCGAGCAAGCGCACGCGCGCTCCGCGCTTCCACTCACGGCGAAACAGAGCGCGCACCACCGCAAGGATCTCGGTATCCACTTGCGTATTCCCGGGAATGGAGCGCGCGCGGGTGAGGGTGGAAAAATCGGAATAGCGCAGCTTGAGCTGCAGCGTGTGCGCGTGCAGGCGATGCTCGCGCAGGCGGCGGCCGACCATCTCGCATAATCGCGCCAGAGTGGAGTCCAGCAACGCGGCGTCCGCCGTATCTTCGCCAAAAGTGTGTTCGTGGCTGATCGATTTCGGAACGGCCTCGCCGCCGATCTCTTCGTCAAACCAGCCGCCTGCATCCAGTCCTTGCGACTTCCCCGCCAGCGCCAGGCCCCATTTCCCGAAACGTTGCTCGAGAAAAACATCTTCCAGACGCGCCAAGTCCCCCACGGTGCGCAAACCCAGGGCGTGCAGGTTCTTCTCCATCACCTTTCCTACGCCTGGTATCTTGCCAACCTCCAGGGGAGCCAGGAAACGCGCCTCCTGCCCGGGCAGCACCCACAGCACGCCATTGGGCTTGGCCTGATCGGAAGCGACTTTGGCGACCAGCCGCGAGGCGGCAATACCGATGGAACAGTTGAGCTGGGTTGCGTCTTTCACCGCCTGATGAAGCGCATGCGCGGCGCGCAAAGGCGGCCCCAGGAGGCGCCCGCTGCCGGTCATATCCAGGCAGGCCTCATCGATGGAGGCCATCTCAACCAGCGGAGAAAAACGTTTTAATACCTCAAGAACCCGTCCCGAGTATTCGCGATAGCGCTGAGGGTGGCCATCGACAAAAACTGCCTGCGGACAAAGCTTAAACGCCGTTCGTAAAGGCAGTGCCGAGTGCACGCCGAACTTTCGCGCCGCATAGGATGCCGCCGCCACCACGCCGCGTTCGTTGGGACGCCCTCCCACGACCACCGGCTTTCCCTTCAAGGACGGATCGAACAGCTCTTCCACGGAGACGAAGAAGGCATCCATGTCGAGATGGAAGATGGTTTTCATTTCTTTCACCGCAGAGCGAGCACAGCGGACGCAGTGGCAACGCAAACGTCGTTCAGCCGCAGCTTAGCAGATTTACCCCGGCCCGCATTCCCGCACCAATAAAAATGGGCCCAGCTTGAAAGCCGAGCCCACCAGGATAAGGACGGAAGCGGGTTGCAGCCGGAATGGCCGCAACCCGTTCCTCTAACTATTGAACGGTTACCGTTCCCGTTACGCTTCCCTTCACGTAGTTCGCGGAGGTGGGCGTAA
>CAZUCM010000182.1:0-6647 GCA_964619235.1 uncultured Terriglobales bacterium | reverse complement strand
CGGACTCCATCGGTGTGAGTTGCCGGCCAGAGCGCAATAACACCTTGATCGTCTCCCGTTGCCGGGTCAATTTTGCAAGCACATTGGCGGGTAAAGAGTCGCCTAAACGGAAAGTGACGGAATAAGTTCCGCCCTCCGCTTCCCAGTGCGGAAGATACCCGCGAGTTCTCTTGGTAAGCGCCATGGAAAGGCTCATCCTACGAGCGGGAGAATCATAGCGCACGGCATAGCGCGTGTCCAAACCTGACTCAATCACGACGTTGATCTACCAGCACACAGGGCCCGCAGGCGAGGGCGCCTGCGCTACGTTTGCTGCGCTGATGGCCGGTCGCAATCCTTCGGGCTTCCGTTGCAAGAAGTCAGGAAATTGAGGGAGGGGCCCGGGGAACGTCTAGGTTCTATGCCCCGCGCCCCCTCCAGTGCGCGCGCTCGCAGCTGTTCGGTTGACTTGTGGGTAATTGCAAGCCGTTGGTCTTCACCCTCCCGAAGCGTTGTTTCCTGACGCAAATCGCATTTGCAACCTGCCCTGTCCACTTGAATGTGGCAAAGTAGAAGTGTACGTATGGACGATGCCCGCATCGCATTCCGGTATCCGAACTTCCGCTACTATCAGGCGGCGCGATTCCTTACGATTTGCGCAAGTGAAATGCAGTCCGTGGCCGTCGGCTGGCAGATCTATGAAATCACCCGCCGGCCGCTGGATCTGGGGCTGGCCGGATTAGCGCAATTTCTGCCGGGAATCCTGCTATTTCTGGTTGCGGGACAGGTCGCCGACCGGGTCGACCGGCGGCGCATTCTGCTGGCTTGTTTCAGCGTCTTTGCCGTGTGTTCGTCGCTGCTGCTGTGGTTCAGCGCCCAGGGCCTTCACTCGGTGAATCGCATTTATGCGGTACTGCTGCTGGTGGGCGTGGTGCGGGCCTTCAGCGCTCCCACCGGACAGGCGATCTTGCCATTGCTGGTTCCGGAAGAGCATTTTCCCAATGCGGTGGCTTGGGGCTCCTCGATTTTCGAGACGGCGACCATCGTAGGCCCGGCCATCGGCGGACTGGTGTACGCCATCACCAAAGGCCCGGAAGCGGTCTATGCCAGTGCGCTGGGAGCATTCGCCTGTGCAGCCGTGCTGATTCTGATGATCCGCCTGCAGGCGGTGCGGCGCGTATCGCGGGCTGTCAATCTGCACTCCGTGTTAGCCGGCTTCCGCTATATCGGACAAAACAAGATCATCCTGGGCGCGGTTACGCTGGACCTGTTTGCCGTGCTGCTGGGCGGAGCCGTAGCCTTACTGCCCGTGTATGCGCGGGAGATCCTGCGCACCGGCCCCTGGGGACTGGGCATTCTGCGCAGTGCCCCCGGCGTGGGCGCGGCCCTTATGGCGATTACGATCGCGCACCATCCGTTGCGCCGCAAGGCGGGAGCCACCATGCTCTGGTGCGTCGCCGGCTTTGGCGTTTTTACCATCGTCTTCGGACTCTCGCGCCATCTGGTACTGTCTCTGATTGCGCTGTTCCTGGTCGGCGCCACCGACATGGTCTCCGTCATCGTGCGCGCCACCCTGGTTCAACTCAATACGCCCGACGAGATGCGCGGCCGCGTCAGCGCCGTAAACATGCTGTTCATTGGCGCCTCCAACGAGTTCGGACAGTTCGAATCCGGCATCACCGCACAGTGGCTGGGCGCCGTGCCGGCGGTGATCTACGGCGGAATCGGCACGCTTCTGGTGGTGGGCCTGTGGGCGTGGCACTTCCCCCAGCTGCGCAAAGTGAATGAAATTTCGCCCGCCCGCAAAGAGATATTGCAGGAGACCAACGTCACCGCCGATCCCAATGAATGAGTCTGCAAAGTGCAAACTCTTCAAATCGAAACCAATCGCACCGCAACTCCGATCAAGGCGATTCCAGCCAGCGTCGCCAGAGTCACGCTGATTCCGGGTGAGCGGCGATGCGCATCCGGCAGCAGATCGCCGGTGGCGGTAAACAGGAAGAATCCGGAGGTCACGCCCAGAAACAACGCCAGGTAATGTGGAGAGAAAGAGGAACAGACCACCAATACGCCGCCCGCCATGGGCGCCAGCGCGTCGGCCACGAGAAACGCCACGTCTTGCTTGCGGGCGGCGGCGCCGCGAGTCACCAGCAGAATCGTGTTCAATCCATCCGTAATGTCATGCACGATAATGCCCACGGCGACCACCACCCCGATCCGCCAGGAGATCAGCGTGGCGGCGGCAATCGAGGCTCCGTCAATCGTACTGTGCGCAATCAGGCCGAGCGCCGTCATGCGGCCCAGATGACGATCCGCTTCGCAGTCGCCATGCGGACAGGCCTGTAACGACAAGCATCGTTGACCGAGATAAAAGACCAGGAAGCCGGCCACCGTCAGCGCCAATACGCCGCGGCTCGTCCAGCCGCCTTGCCCCGCCGTTTCGATTGCCTCGGGTAAAAGATCGAAAAACGTCGCCCCCAGCAAAACTCCCGCGCCGAATCCCAGCAGCAGGTGAATGTGCTTGCGCGCGCGAACCGCCAGCCAGCCTCCGAGCAGGGTCGAAAGCGCCGCGAAACCGGTGAGTAAAAGTGATTTCATAAGCGGGAATCATTTTCTCTGCAAGTATTTGAGTGCGCACTGGGCGGCGAAATAGCCGCACATGCCATGAACTCCGCCTCCGGGCGGAGTGGACGCGGAACAAAGGAATAAGTCGCGCAGCGGCGTACGGTATAAACGCCGCGTGGGGCGGGTGACCAGTTGCCGCAGATTCATCAGTCCGCCATTGATGTCGCCCCCGATCAGATTGGGGTTATAGCGCTCCAGGGCCGCCGGCGGGGTCACGAACCGGGTCAGGATGCGGCGGCGGAAGCCGGGCGCAAAACGTTCCACCTGAGCTTCGATGGCGGCAAGCATATCGAATTCCGATGCGTTGGGAACGTGGCAATAAGCCCACACCGTGTGGCGTCCCACCGGCGCGCGCGTCGGATCGAACAAACTGGGCTGGGAGAGCAGCACAAACGGACGCTCCGGCTGACGCCCGGCCCAAACCTCGCGCTCCGCGGCGGCGATTTCTTCCATCGAACCGCCCAGATGGACCGTGCCGGCGCGGGCACATTCCGGAGCAATCCAGGGAATCGGGCCGGCCAGCGCCCAGTCCACCTTAAAAGCGCCCGGACCGTAACGGAATTTGTTCAGGCGCCGGCGAAAGCCCCGGGAAAACTTATCGCCGGCCAAACTCACCAACTGACGCGGAGTCATGTCGCAAAGCACGACCCGGGCCGGGGGAAGCGTTTCCAGCGATTCCACCTGCGTGCCGGTAACCACTTCTCCTCCCAGGGACTGGAGATAGTGGGCCAGGCTATCGCTGATCTTCTGCGCCCCGCCGCGCGGAAAGGGCCAGCCCTCCCCATGAGCCGCGGCCGCCAGAATCAGGGCAAAGGCCGCGGTTCCCCGCCGGTTCAGCGCCAGCATGGAATGAGCGGCCAGTCCGGCGAACAAGGCGCGGGCGCGGGGGCCGCGAAAACGGGAGCGGGCCAGAGACTCCGCCGATTGCATGCCGCGAATTGCGAAACGCGCCAGCAGAATCGGGTGCATAGGCATGTGTGGCGGCGCCAGAATATCGGCCAGCAATCCTTCCCAGTTCTTCAGCAGCGGTCCCACCAGTTTGCGGTAGGCGTCGCCATCCTCTCCCAGATTTGCCGCGGTGGTCTCGGGCGATCCTTCCAGCAGAACCGCCGTACCATCGTCGAACGGATGGGCCAGGGCCGCCGGCGGAAAGATCCATTCCAGCCCGTGGTGCCGCAGCGGAAGACGGCGAAAAAAGGGCGAGGCCACCGCCAGAGGATGCACCGCCGAACAAACGTCGTGAACGAATCCCGGCAGGGTGAGCTCAACCGAGCGCGCGCCGCCGCCGATGGTCCGTGCCCCCTCAAACACGACTACCCGGCAACCGGCTTCGGCAAGCACAATTGCCGCCGCCAAGCCGTTGGGCCCGGAACCAATCACCACTGCATCCAACTCTTGCCTCCCGCGGAAACACTCATTATCAACCACAGAGGCTCCGGTCGTGAAATAGTCCATTTTTTGCCGCCACCATGTAAAATCGGTATCATGTCAGCGCCGAACTCCGCATTTGTGAAAGCTTGCAAGGGACGGGTGGTAGACACCACACCGGTGTGGTTCATGCGCCAAGCAGGCCGCTATATGGCCGAATACCGCGAGGTGCGTAAGCATCACTCGCTGATCGAAATCTGCAAGACGCCCAAGCTGGCGGCCGAGGTGACCATCACCGCCGCCGAAGAGCTGGGCGTAGACGCGGCCATCATCTTCGCCGATTTGCTGCTGCCGCTGGAAGTGATGGGCCTGGCCTTCCGCTTTGAGGCCGGCGAAGGTCCGATCATCGAAAAGCCGCTGCGCCAGGCCGCCGACGTTGCCGCCCTGCGCACGGATGCGGCCGGGGATCTGGGTTACGTCGCCGAATCGATTCAACTGGTGGCAACCCATTTTGGCGATAAGTTGCCGGTTATCGGTTTTTGCGGCGCGCCTTTTACGCTGGCCAGTTACATGATCGAGGGAGGCGGCTCCCGCAACTATCTGGAAACCAAAAAAATGATGTACATGGCGCCCGAGGCATGGGACCAGCTTATGGGCAAGCTGGTCAGCGTGCTCTCCGCCTATGCCGTGGCGCAGGTACGCGCCGGCGCCGACGCCATCCAGATCTTCGACAGCTGGGTGGGCTGCCTGGGCGTCGAGGACTACCAGGAGTACGTGCTGCCACACACGCGGGATCTGGTGCAGGCGGTGCGGCATGCCGGCGTGCCGGTGATTTACTTTGGCACGGAAACTTCCGTGTTGTTGCCGCTGATGAAGAGCACCGGGGCAGAGGTCATTGGCGTGGATTGGCGCATTCCGCTGGATCAGGCATGGGCCGATATGGACGACGTGGGCGCCATCCAGGGCAATCTGGATCCCGCGCTGCTGTTCGCCGACTGGAAGACGCTGCGCAAACGCGCCGAAGATATTTTGCACCGCGCCGGCGGACGCCCCGGCCACATCTTCAATCTCGGACACGGCATTATGCCGCATACGCCGGTGGATAACGTGAAGGCGCTGGTCAACTTTGTGCACGAAGCCTCGGCAAACACGCAGCCGGAAACCATCGACTGGTTCGGCGAAAATAGTGATTAGTAATTAGCGGCCGGCAGTCAGGAGCCCAGCCCGGGAGGTTTCCCGGGTTTTCGGCCCTTAGCTGCCAGCTTCTGACTCCCATGAGCTCACCCGAATGCAAGGCCGCGGTATTGCTGCTGGCGCATGGTTCCCCGGACAGCGCCGGCGATGTCCCATGTTTTTTGCATGCGGTTACCGGCGGCCGGACTCTTCCTCAGCCGGTCATCGATGAGGTGAAACGCCGTTATACGCTGATTGGGCGCTCTCCCCTGAGCGATTACACCCGGAAACAGGCCGCGGCCCTGCAACGCGAACTGGATTTGCCCGTGTACGTGGGCATGCGCAATTGGACCCCTTACATCCGTGACGTCGTGCCGCAAATGTCGGCGGACGGCATCACCCATGCGATCGTCATCTGTCTGGCGCCGCAGAATTCGCGCACCAGCGTGGGACTGTACCGGCAAGCCGTCACCGAAGCCCAGCCGGCGGACTCTTTCTCCGTGGATTTCATCGAGAGCTGGTACGACCATCCGCTGTTGATCCGGGCGTTTGCCCAAAGACTGGAACCGGCATGGCAACAGGCGTGCGCCGAAGCGAACGCCCGGCTTCCGATTATCTTCACCGCGCATAGCGTCCCGGTAAGCACCATCACCCAAGGCGACCCATACGAAACGCAGACCCGGCGAACGGCGGAGCTGGTGGCCCTGAGCCTTCCTGAATTGACGCCGGACGATTGGTGGTTTGCCTTTCAAAGCCAGGGCATGAGCGGCGGCCAATGGCTGGTGCCGACGGTGGAAGATACCATGCTGGCGGTTTTGGAAGCCGGCCATAACGGAGTACTCGTGCAGCCCATCGGGTTTCTCTGCGATCACGTGGAAATCCTGTACGACGTGGACATTCTGTTCAAGAAGATCGCCGCAGAGCGTGGCCTGCGGTTGTGGCGGGCGGAATCGCTGAACGATTCACCGCTGCTGACGGCCGCGCTGGCCGATCTTGTCCGCAATCGGATGCCGCGGAAGTGACCCGACGAATTGCCATTATCGGCGGCGGAGCCAGCGGCTTGAGCGCCGCATACTATCTGGACAAGCAGAAGCGCGAAGGCGCATCGCTCGAATACGTTCTTCTGGAAAGCGCCTCCCGGCTGGGCGGAGTTATGGCGTCGGAGCGTGTCGAGGGCTGCCTGATCGAGGCCGGACCCGATTCTTTTCTCACGGAAAAACCCTGGGCGGCGAATCTGTGCCGCGATTTGGGCATGGAAGATCAGATCATCGGCTCCAACGATGCGCAGCGTAAGACCTTCATCGTGGTGAAGAACCGGCTGGTCGAAATGCCCGATGGACTGATGTTCATGGTGCCCACCAAGATCCTGCCTACGCTGTTGACGCCGTTGTTCTCCTGGTCGACGAAGCTGCGCATGGCGCGGGAGTTCTTCGCCAAACCTCAGGCGAACCCTCAGGACGAAAGCGTCTCCGCGATGGTGGAAAGGCACTTTGGCAGCGAAA
>CAZUCM010000181.1:0-6658 GCA_964619235.1 uncultured Terriglobales bacterium | reverse complement strand
GGAGCAGTAGAGAGCCTTCGAGCTCTTTCGTGTACCCCTGATCGTGGAGGGAAACATGAGAATCATGCGGAACTCGTTGTTTGTATTTTCGGTCATCTTGGCATTGACTTGTCTCGTTTATGGGCAAAATCAAAAGCCCTCGTTCGCGATTAGCATCAAAGCGCCACAGAATGTAGTGAGGGAGGGCGCTAAGGCCATTATTGAGATTACCGTGAGTAATATTTCAGATCACGTAGTCAGGTTCTCTGGCGAAGGCGGTTCCCCAGATTGGGGAGCCTTCGATTTTGGTTTCGATGTCCGAGACTCTTCCGGCAGCCGCCCTCTCGAGACGAATTACTTCAAGGCCGCTCAAGGGGAGGAGCAGGGGCCTGGCCCGCAAGTGACTTTAGATGGCGGAGGGCTTCCTAACGTTATGATTATTCCGCTGGACGGCGGAGAGTCCGGCGCTGACTTGCCCATGAACACCCGCACGGATCTCGCAAGGTTGTTCAAGCTGACACCGGGGACCTACACGGTTCAGATATGGCGATCCCGCGAAGGGCTAAAGATGGTCGGGGGGAAGCCTGAGGTGATTACCAGCGGGCACATATATGAAGACAGTACCAAGCCCATAGTGCGGTCGAACACGATCACGATAACGGTGATACCGTAGGCGGGTGCAGCCGGAATTTTCAGCAGGCGAGGAGTATGCTGACGGCTTGCCTATCGTCGCTCGCTTTGCTTTTGTGATTGCCGCTGATGGGCGGCGCCACCGTTCCCGGCCAGCGACATTGTGACAATTCCTTCCGAACACAAATGCCGGCCTGGTGCTCTGAGCGCGCCTGCAAATCCCCACCACGACCTGGCTGATGGTCGATCAGAGAGAGCAAGGGCAAGCATTCGCCCGGATGTGCTACTGTGGGAGGAAATATGAAGATACAACCTCGGGTGCTCGTGCTCCTTGCGGCCCTTTCCATAAGCTGGTGCATTGCCTCTGCCCAGTGCATGAGGCCTGTTGCCGGAGCTTCGCCGGCAATTAGCCTGACGATCACTGCCGCGAACGATAAGGTGTTGGTAGGTGCCCCTTTGGATCTGAAGGTCTTAATCCACAATATTTCCGGCCACGATATTCCGCTTTCCGGCGGCTACGTGCGAGACACCGGAGATGCAGGTTCGCTGATGTTCAGCGTTGATGTGCGAATGGCAGATGGCAGTGTGGCGCCGGAGACGGCAGCAGGCTTCGCGGACAACGGCCATCACGATATGTCCCATCTGAGCAAAGACGAGGAGGCCAAATACAATGAACTGCGGAAAGAGCAAAACGGGAAGCATGCTGGGATTGGTCCTGTCAGCGTGACCTGTGGAACGCTCAAGAGAGGTGAGACAGCCGAGACTGGAACAAGCGTGAATCGATTTTACAAGCTGAGTGAGCCTGGCGTGTACACGATTCAGATATCAATGCAAGATGGTGAATCAGGCCAGATCGTGAAGTCAAATAAGATTACGGTGACGGTAGTTCCGAAGAGCTGAACATAGACAAACCAAGAGCGCAAGGTTTGCCGGTGATTTTTTGCCGTGGCTGGTCTCCTGGGCGTGATGGTGGAATGACGTGATTTTCGTCGATATGCCGTACAGCGCCATGCAATGCCGCAGGAATGTGCTGCGGTACATTGTTGCATCGAAAGTTTGAGGAGTCCCTGGTTTCCAAGTTTCAACCTCCGATTTCGCTTGCCCGTGACCATGGAGGGAAATATGAGAATCCTGAGCAGTCGGAGGCGCAAATCGAGAAGTTAGTACAGACAGTTCCTGCGTGGGGATTGGCAGATGAAGAAGGCAAAGAGGAAAGAAAATCGCAAGTTCAAGAGCGATGCGTTCGAGGCGATTCACTCCTCGGCCACGGCCCTGTTTGAGGTTGGCGCCATTACCAAGACCACGATGCGGAGTTTTGACGCGTCCTGCCTCGCTGCTCCGCCCCCCATCAAGCCGCAGGATATCAAGCGGCTGCGCGAGCGCTTTCGTGTCAGCCAGCCGATTTTTGCCCGCTATCTGAACACCAGTGAATCGACGATTGAGAAATGGGAGACCGGAGCCAAGAAGCCGAGTGGAATGGCGCTGAAGCTTTTGGCCGTTGTGCGCAAGCACGGCCTGAAAATGCTTGCCTGAAATGTGTTCATGACCCAGCTGCGGCGGAAAGACGCGGAGCAGTTGCGTCCGTATGATTGACGTTTACGACCATAGTGAGGAGTAAAAGAGAGAGCGATGCCGACGAAGAAGCGTTCCATCCCGGTTCCAGCACCTGAGGACGCATGTTTCGCAAAGGAGCTGGCAGGAGAAAACCCGCCCACGTTTGCCGCCATGCAGCAGCTTTACGAACTGGCCACAGAGCTGTTCGTCCTGCTTCCCTGGCAGGTTCTGGATGAAGACGAACTGATTGTGGTTCGTGACGGTGTCACTGGCGAGTTTCGCTACTGCTCGGTGATGGGCGCGCTGGGCGAAGTCTTCGCCATGCACGCATACGCCGGTGCGGAGGGCTTGAGCGTGTTTCGGGAAATACAAAGCCGGGATTCTGACGATCCGAGCGAGTTCTTCGTCCGAATGAATAGTTTGTATGTAGACTTTGTGCCCAGGGCGGAATTGGACCGGCCGGACCGGGATCTGCTCAACGCGTTGGGCCATCCACGGGGCAGTAAAGCGATGGCACCCATGTTTCGCTGTATCCGCCCCGGCTGCCATGCCTGGTTCGTGACAGCGGAAGAAGCGCGGACTCTCGCCGACTGCATTCGTGCCGTCGTGGTGGTTTGCCAGGCGGTAGTCGAGGGCGACTCAGGGAGCTTCTGGGACGAACCGGACAGCTATCCACTGGTCACATGTCAGGACGAGAATGGTGAAACATTCCAGATCGATCGTATCAAGCCGGTTCTTCCTCCCGAGCCGCCGGTAGCCGCAGTCAGCCTTGGGGAAGATGTATTGCGTGGGTTGCGCGGACAGGACAGCGCCGTCGGGGGAGTGATGGAACTTGACTGCATTTATGGTGGTCCCCCAATTGGCAAGAAAAATGAGCGGAAAACGTGCTCTCTGGTGGCGCTGGCACTTGATGCCCAAACGGCAATGATTCTCGGGATGGAGGCTGCCGATGCGAACGGCGCGCCCGGAGAAGCCATGGCAATGGCCTTTCTCAAGGCTTTGGAAGCAATCCGCACGCTTCCCTTGGAAGTCCGAGTGCGAAGCGCAAAGCACCAAGCGAGCCTGGCCCCCCTGATGGAGTCCTTCGGGGTGAAGCTCAGCGTGGCGCAGCGCCTGCCGGCCTTCGAGGCGGCACGAACTCATTTCATGGAGTTCATGAGCAGGGGCAAATAAGGAGAAACTTGAAGGTCTTTGGCAGCCGGACCTGTAAGCCGAATTTTGTCTGCCGGCGTAAGCCGGCAGGACGACCATTCCTCTAGGCCGGGCATTACTGCGCGGCTCCAGCGACCTACCCGGAACTTCCACCCACGAATGGGTGCCCTCTAAGGGTTGACGTGTCGAGCCGGCACGTGCCGGGATTACGCCCGGCTCGTTCCCTATTTGGTCTTGCTCCGTGTGGGGTTTTCCCTGCCACAGCCATTACTGGCCGCGCGGTGCGCTCTTACCGCACCTTTTCACCCTTACCGGATGTTGCCACCCGGCGGTATATTTTCTGTGGCACTTTCCGTCACACCGGGCTTGACCCCGGGTGCCCGGACGTTATCCGGCACACTGCTCTGCGGAGTTCGGACTTTCCTCTCCCGGTGCATGCGGCCAGGGCAAGCCCAGCGTTCATGGCCGGCAGCGGCCGTCCGGTCCGGCTGCCAATTACCAGTTTACAGTCTACAGCTTACAGTTGATAGCCGGATGAGCTGACCGGGCTGAACTCTTAGGGCAGCGAGGCAAAGGATCACAAGGCCACTCGCCGGGCGTATTTATCAGTTCCTCCGCGGGCGAGTCTTTTGACTTGGCCTTTGCAGATTGCCGATTACAATTACAACTTACACAACGGCAAATGTTGCATCCTTTCTTCAAAATCGGGGCGGATGTGGCGGCGGTGCTCGCCCTGTGCGGCATTGCCTATTACGTTCTGTGCATCAAGAGCGCTGCCGCTTTTCTGCGGGACTGCCGCCAAGAGCGGCCGGCGGACATTACGCCGCCGGTTTCCATTTTGAAACCGTTGCGCGGCGCCGATCCCGAGATGTATGAAGCTTTCCGCTCCCATTGTGCGCAGGAGTATCCCGAGTACGAGCTGATCTTCGGCGTCGCCGAGGAAGACGATCCGGCGATCACCCTCGTGCGGCAACTGCAAAGGGAGTTTCCGCAACGGCCGATCCGTTTGATCATGTGTCCGCAGGTGTTGGGCGCAAACCTCAAGGTAAGCAATCTGGTGCAAATGCTCCCGGCCGCGCGTTACGAGTATTTGCTGATTAACGATAGCGATATTTGGGTGCCCACGGATTACCTGCGGCGCGTGATGGCGCCCTTTTCCGATCCGCACATTGGGCTGGTTACCGCGCTCTATCGCGGAGCGGCCAAGGGGGTGTTTTCCCGGCTGGAGGCCATCGGAATCAGCACGGACTTTGCTGCGGGCGTCCTGGCGGCGCGGGAACTGGAAGGGATTCGCTTCGGGCTTGGCTCCACCCTGGCTTGTTCGCGCAGCGCCCTGAACGATATAGGCGGCTTCGCACAGGTATCGGACTACCTGGCGGACGACTACGAAATCGGCGCGCGCATAGCCGCCAAGGGATACCAGGTACTGCTGTCGGCGGTGGTGGTGGAAACCTATCTGCCGGAGTATTCATTTGGCGGGTACTGGAACCATCAGCTGCGCTGGGCGCGTACCCTGCGGCATGCCCGCAAGTGGGGTTATCTGGGAGTGGGAACCACGTATGGAGTTCCCTGGGCGCTGCTGGCGGTGGCGCTGTCGCAGGGCGCCAACTGGTCGTTGGGGTTGCTGGCGGTGGCGCTGCTCCTGCGTGGGATGATGGCGATTACGGTCGGCAGGCGCGTATTGCGCGATCCGCTGGTTTTGCCCAACCTCTGGCTGCTGCCTTTGCGCGATACGCTCGCGCTGCTGCTATGGGGCGCCAGTTATGTCGGCCGTACTGTCGACTGGCGCGGTGACCGGTTTGCGCTGAAAGACGGCCAGCTGAAGCGGACAGGCCGGCGATCGACAACCGGAAAACTTCAATGAAATTTTGGCTATCGTGGGTACCGTGGTGACCGTGACAAGCGGTCCGCATTATGGTGTAGTACAACCTCGGCACTTAGCAGTGCCGGTTTTCAAGCACCCGGCGGCGTACGAGGTTTCCGCCCGAGGGTTTGCACAAGATCTTCCATAAACGTCCGGCACGATGCCGGGGCAGTTTATGTGTCTACGTTTGAGGTTACCGTGAAGTGACAAAGCACCGGCTGCGGCCGGTGTCTCGGTCTCATGAACGGGCGCAGTGAGGCGGGTTGTTCTGCGAGTCGTGGCCCATTGAGATGGGCCGGGCGCGATGGCGATTCGTCTCCTGCGTATGCTAATTGCGGAAGACGCCGGCCCGTGGGGTTTCGCCCAAACCACAGGCCGGCGTTTTGCTGTCCTTGGGTCAGATCTTTGAATCAGGCCCTGGGACCTGCCTGGATCCGGCGATTGATCTCTTCCCAGTTCACAACGTTCCAAAATGCCTGCAAATATTCCGCCCGGCGATTCTGATACTTCAGGTAGTATGCGTGTTCCCAAACGTCGTTAACCAGGATGGGGTAGAAGCCCTGGGTCAGCGGGCTGTCCTGGTTGGGGGTGGTGAGGATTTCGTGTTTGCCGGCCTTGGAGCGTACCAGCCATACCCAGCCGCTGCCAAAATGTTTCAGTCCGGCATCGTTGAACTTGCTCTTAAAGGCCTCAAAACCGCCAAATTCCCCTATGATTTCCGCAATCTTGCCAGCCGGCTCGCCGCCGCCGCCCGGCTTCATCATGGTCCAGTACATCGAATGATGGACGTGGCCGCCGCCATTGTTGCGCACGGCGGTGCGGATATCCTCGGGCACGCTGCTAAGGTCAAGCAGCAACGCTTCCGGAGACTTCTGCTTCAGTTCCGGATGTTTATCCAATGCGGCAATCAGGTTATTCAGATAGGCCTGATGATGCTTGTCGTGGTGCACGTGCAGGGTTTCCTGGTCGATGAATGGCTCCAGTGCCTCGTATGCGTAGGGCAGGGGAGGCAGCTCATAGGCGATGGGGATGAGTTCAAGCGCAGCGGTCTCTTTCATGAATTTCTCCGTGCAAAATAAATTCCAGGTGCTTGCTTGTAACAGATTACCTGCCGGGCGTATTGGTTGCTTAAAAAAGCTTTCAGCGTTCAGCCGTCAGCTTTCAGCAGGAAACCCCTGTTGGCAATAGTATCGTGGGTTCGGCCCGTCCCCAATCGATTACAACGCAGCTCAGGTTGGGCTGACTCAATGTGCATGACATAGGATAAGGGGATTGCAAATTGCCCGGCATCGCCAATCAGCCCGGGCGCTTTTCCGGCTGATGGCTGACAGCTGATTGCTGAAAGCTCCGCTACAACACCACAATCGAAATGCCCAGATTGCCGCGGCCCAAATCACGATCCTGCTTCAGCTCGGGGACCAGTTTCTGGACCTTCCAGGCGGTTTCGTTGGAGATGCGCCAGTCTTCGCCGGCTACAAA
>CAZUCM010000180.1:0-6663 GCA_964619235.1 uncultured Terriglobales bacterium | reverse complement strand
CAATGGTTCCCGAATCCGCATGCGACGCGCGCATCGCGCCCATCTACAAGCAATATCCCGATGTGCAAACCACGATTCTGGCCAACGCCGGGGATATCGAACTGCACCTGCGCACCTGCGCGGACTCCCAGGAGGCGGCGCAGGCCCGTGTGGATGAGCTGGCCGGCAAATTGGAAGACGAACTGGATGACTGCCTCTACTCCAACACCGGCGAACCGCTGGAGCAGATCATCGGCTATTACCTGCAAATGCGCTCCGCCACCCTGGCCACGGCGGAATCCTGTACCGGCGGATTGCTGGCGCAACGGATCACCTCCATCAGCGGCAGCTCCCGTTATTTTCTGGGAGGCGCGGTCACCTACCATAACGAGCTGAAGACCTTGTTTGCCGGGGTGCCGCCACTGATGATTCAAGCCCACGGCGCGGTTTCCCGCGAGGTGGCCGCGGCCATGGCGGAAAGTATCCGCCACGACTGTAATGCCACCATCGGCGTCGCCATTACGGGAATCGCCGGTCCATCCGGAGGCACGCCGGAAAAGCCGGTGGGCCTGGTTTATCACGCGCTGCACGACGGCAAACGCACCGAAGTCATCGAACGCAAGTTCCCCGGCGACCGCGCCCGCATCCGCCATTGGGCCACGCAGCAGGCGCTCGACATGATACGACGGCATTTGATGTAGCCATGAGACTCTTCATCGCTCTCGACATCGACAGCGGCATCCGCGAACGAATGGCGCGATTCCTGGAAGGCGTGCGGAACTTTGCCCCCGATGTGCGCTGGGGCAGCGCGCAAAGCTTCCATGTCACATTGAAATTCATCGGCGAGCAGACGCCCGCGGAGGCGGAAGCGATCAAGCATGCGCTGGCCGCGATTCAGACGCCCCCGGTCAGCATGAACTTTCGCGGCTACGGTTTTTTTCCCAATCCGCGCGCCGCCCGTGTCTTCTGGCTGGGAATTGAGGCCGGACCGGAGTTGGCCGCGTTGGCCGCGCTGGTGGATACCAGCCTGCTTGCGCTGGGAATCCCCCGGGAAGATCGGGCTTTTTCTCCGCACTTGACCCTGGCTCGGGCCGGCGATCGCGGCCATCCACGAGGCGGTTCGGGACGTCCGGGCCCTGCCCCCGGCGACAGGCCCAACTCGCGCTTTGCCCGCCTGCAAGAAAAGCTGTCGCCGCTGCCTTCTCCCGAGTTCGGCGAGATGACCGCCACCGAATTCTTTTTGTACGAAAGCAAATTGTTGCCCGGAGGCCCGCAGTACTCGAAGCTGGCGCGCTTTCCCCTGAAGACCGAGCAACTGAGAGATCCGGCAATTGAGTAAGTGAGCACAAGGACCGTAGTCGTTTCAGCTTGCCCGTCCGTGTACCGAATGCTTGATCGACCGCTGTGCCAAATTACGCCATTCCCAGATTTCTCAATTCCTCAATTTCCCATTGCGTTACAATACTGCTTCTCATGAACTTGTATGTCAGCATCGCGGCGATGGCGTATCTGCTGGGCTCGATTCCCTTCGGATTTATCCTCGCCTGGGCCTTTCTCGGGACCGACGTCAGAAAGATCGGCAGCGGGAATATCGGCGCAACCAACGTGCTGCGCACCGGTTCCAAAGGTCTGGGCATCGCGACGTTGTTGCTGGATGCCGCCAAGGGCTATGCGGCGGTGCTGGTGGCCAGGCTGCTGAGCGTTCACGCCGGAGCCTTCGGCAGCGATCAGGATGTGCTCCTGGGACTGGCGGCGCTATGCGCTATGATCGGGCATGTCTTTCCTCTCTGGCTGAAATTCCGGGGCGGGAAAGGCGTAGCCACCGGAGTGGGCGTATTCCTGGCGCTGGCGCCGCTCGCGGTTGCCTATGCCCTGTGCGGCTTCGCCGTGATTTTTGCGATCTTTCACTACGTTTCGCTGGCCAGCATCATCGCTACGGCTGCCTTCCCCGTGATTTCCTCCCTGCAGTTGCGTTCACGGGATCGTTCGCTGTTGCCCTTTATGGTTGCCGCTTCGCTGCTGATCATCGTCAAGCATCACGCCAATATCCGCCGGCTGCTCAGTGGCAGCGAGAACCGGCTTGAGTTCACCAAAAGATGAGTCAAATCGCTGTCATCGGAGCCGGAGCCTGGGGCACCGCCCTCGCCCTGGTGCTCGGCCGGAAGAGCACGCATCGTGTTCGCTTGTGGGCCTATGAGTGCGAGGTCTGCGAGGCAATCGCCCGCAGGCGCGAGAACGAATTATTTCTTCCCGGATTCCCGATTCCCGGCTCGATTCTGGCAACCAACGACCTGGCGGAAGCCTTGGCCGGGGCGGAGGTGGTGGTCAGCGTAATGCCCTCCAACCATTGCCGCCTGTTGATGGGCAAGATGGCCCCGCACCTTACCCCGGAGATGCTCTTCGTCAGCGCCACCAAAGGCGTTGAGAACGACACCCTGTTGCGGATGGTGGAGGTAATCGTCGAGGTGGTGCGCTCCACACGGAACTTTACACCGCGCATCGGCGCCCTGAGCGGACCGTCTTTCGCCAAGGAAGTGGCGCGCGGCGACCCCACGGCGGTGGCCATCGCCTCCCAGGACGCCGAATTAGCCGCCATGGTACAACGCGAATTCAGCGACCCGGGATTCCGGGTGTATACCAACGACGACGTTGTGGGCGTCGAACTGGGCGGGGCGCTGAAGAACGTGATTGCCATTGCCGCCGGTGTCTGTGACGGCCTCGAACTCGGACACAATACCGTTGCCGCGCTTATCACCCGCGGACTGGCTGAAATCAGCCGCCTGGCGGTCGCCGCCGGCGCGCGGCCCGAAACCATGTCCGGCCTGGCCGGTGTGGGCGACCTCGTGCTCACCTGTACCGGCAGCCTTTCCCGGAATCGCAGTGTGGGCGTGGAACTGGGGCGCGGCCTCAAGCTCCCGGGAATCATCGCCGGCATGCATGGCATGGTCGCCGAAGGCGTGCTGACCACCAATGCCGCCGCCGGACTCGCCCGAAAGCTGGGGGTGGAGATGCCGATCACCGAACAAATCCACGCCATCCTCAATCGCGGAAAGTCACCCAGAAATGCCATCCACGAATTAATGACCCGCCGCCCCACCAGCGAGATTGAACTCTATACCGCGCCGTAAGTCGTTTCATTTCAGCTTATGCTCTGGCCCCCCCCCGGCCCCTTTCTAAGAGAGTGATTAAAGTTACATTAGGTTTCTGACGATCAGACTTCATGGCAAGTGCGGCTTTCACCTTAGCGGTGCAGGCCTGACATTGATCGTGGATTCGGGGGTTTTAGCTTGTTTGACTATAAGTGGGTGAGAGAAGCGAAGCTGACGTTCAAGATCATCGCCGCGACCGTCTTGGCGCTGATGATGGCATTTGGCTTGAGCCTCTGGATCACCCAGAGCCGCGCCACTTCGCAAGCGAACGCCGCCTTTCTGCAAAAGTTGCGGATTCTCGCGGATCTTGCCGTGGAAACCCGGCTGGATTCCGGGAAGGCCGGCCATGCGTCGGAGGTCGTCAAGACCTACGCGTTGAAGGAAGGCTATACCTTCCGCATGGTAGCCCGCTCGCCGATGAACCCCGCCGATGTTCCCGGCGACTTTGAAAACCAGGCCTTCGCCGCCATGCAGTCCGATTCCGCCTCCGACTATTACGCCCAGCAGGGCACGCTGAACGATCATCCCGTAATGCGTTATGCCCGTCCGGTTCGAGTGAGCAGCGATTGCCAGGGGTGCCATTCCTGGGCGGTGACGCCGCCGGAAGGCGCTCACGATCGCCACATGGATGCGCTTGTCTCCGTCACCGCCCCCCTGGACACGCTGACCGCCGACCAGCGGAACAACACTCTGGCCATGCTGCTTGCCGGAATCGTCGGCCTGGCTTTCAGTTCCACCGCGGTGTTTCTGTTGGTTCGCAAAGTGGTGACTCGTCCTCTGGAGACGGTATTGTCGATGGCGAATTGCATTGCCGACAATAACCTTCTGGTGCAAGACATCAAAGTGGAGACGCAGGACGAGATGGCCTCCACCGCCCGTGCGCTCAATCGCATGAAGACCAATCTTACCGCCGCCATCGAAGAGATCTCTCTCACCACCGAGCAACTCGCCTCGGCGACCGAAGAGATATCCGCCAATACCGCGCAATCCGCGGACGGGGCAAAGACGCAGAACGACCAGATGGCACAAGTCAAATCGGCCATGCGGGAAGTGGAAACCGAGGTTCGAACCGTCGAGGATCATTCGCAAAAGGCGGCGGATTGCGCGCAGCAGACAGCCGAAACCGCCCGTTCGGGCGGCCGCATCGTCGATGAAACTCTGGAAATCATGCGCTCCATCGCCGCATCCGTCCGCGAGGCCGGCACTACCATCGAGAAGCTCGGCCAAAGTTCCGAGCAGATCGGCAAAATCGCCGGGGTGATCGATGAGATCGCGAATCAAACCAATCTTCTGGCGCTGAATGCCGCCATCGAAGCGGCGCGCGCCGGGGAGCAGGGCCGCGGATTTGCCGTGGTCGCCGACGAAGTGCGCAAGCTGGCGGAGCGCACCACCAAGGCCACGAAAGAGATCAGCGACATGATCGTCACCGTCCAATCCGATACGCGAACCGCGGTCCTGGGCATGGAGCGCGGAACCCAACAGGTGGATGAAGGCGTCGCCATCACCGCCCGCGCCGGGGAATCCCTCAAAGAGATCATTGAGGGCGTCGGACAAGTCGGCGAAATGATTGCCGGCATAACAAAAGCTGCCACACAACAGACAGTCAGCACGCAGAAGGCGAGCTCCAGTCTGGAAGTGATCAGCAAAGCCGTGGCCGAGTCTGCATCCGGAGCCCGGCAATCGGCGACCGCATGCAGTGACCTTGCGGAACTAGCCATGAACCTGCACCAGTTGCTGGGCAAATTCCGTCTGGCCGAGGATCACCAGGAGCGCCGGCCCGCGCCGCGGCACTCTCGTCGCCCTCCCGCGCCACCCGAGTGGCAACAGGAGGCGATTCCTCATCCGCAGACGACTTCAGGATTCACGAGCCTGGGCATTCAGTGAGGCAGTGATTGCCGCTCCCGCTCCGTCCTGCCCGATGGCGTCACCGTCAGCGGACTCTGTAAATGGAAGGTCAGCACCTGCTCCGAGGTCAGGTGCACCTGCTGTCCGCGGGTTGCCGCTTGGGCAGCGCCACCCGCCCCCGCGCCTACGCCTGCCCCGATGGCAGCGCCTTTGCCGCCACCGGCAATTCCGCCGATAATCGCGCCCAATAGCGCGCCACCGCCCATCTTCTCGCCGGTATTCTTGCCGCGGGCCGTACCTTGCCGCGCATATTGGTCGGTGCTCAGGTCATAGGACCGGCCGTTCACCCGCAGGCTGGTAAGCTCTAACGCAACTTCCGAACGCCCGGAAAAATGCGCCGCATCCCTTACGTCATCCACTTTGCCGGAAATGTCGGCGCCCGCGGGAATCACGGTCTCATTGCCCACGGCAATTGGAGCATCCAGGGTCGCCCGGAAGGAATCTCCGGCATGGTTATGTCCGGAGTCGATGGCATCGATCAGGCGAACCGATAATGTCGTGCCCGAGGCAATGGTGACGGCCACCGGAGGCGGAGGTGGCAGCGGCGGTTGTGGCACAACCGGGGCGGCGGGCTCGGCCATCGGGGCCAGGGGCGGCGGCGGTAAAACCTCCGCTACCGGCTGCGCCTCTCGTGCGGAACCGGCCGCACTGGGCTTGCGATGTTTGGCCGGCTGCCTGGGGGCCTCCGCCGACGCGGCAGGAGCTGGATCCGACACAGGTATGGCCTGCTGCGCCACAACAGGCGGCGAAACCTGAAGGTTATTGACCACCGTCTTGACGCCCGTCACCTGCGCCGCATCCGAGGCCGCCGAGGCGCGTTCGTTGTCGCTGTTCACCGTACCACTCAGCGTCACTACTCCATTCTGCGCCGTAACCGTATATTGGCGGCTTTGCACCGAAGGATCGCTGCCGAGCTTGCCCTGCACGTCGCTGGTGACCTGCGCATCCGTACGCGCCCGCTGGCATCCAACCGCCAGCCCCAGTGCGAGTACGGCGCCGAACATCAAAGAAACCAGCGTAATTCTTGCCTTCATGTCGAACTCCTCCTGGAATACGCGTTCCTGCTTCATTGTCCCTGCCACCGATTATGCAAAACTCTCCCGCAACATTCAAACCCTTGAGACCCGGCGGAAGTTGCGCGTGCCTCATAAGTTTTCACCGGCCACTGCCTGTCGCAACCGGCAACGCTGTGATTTAATGCACCCATGGAAGAGGTTGCCGCTTTCGTTCTGGCCGGAGGCCGGAGCAGTCGCATGGGCGCCGATAAGGCGGCCCTGGACTTCAACGGGCAGACGCTGCTTTCCCGCGCCGTCGAATTGGCCCGCTCCGTAGCCCCCGCGGTGCAGGTGGTGGGCAATCCTAAGCGTCTTTCGGTCGAGCCGGCGCCATCGCTCGCCATCGTGGAGGATATTTTCCCCGGCTGCGGTCCCCTGGGAGGCATTCATGCGGCACTGAGCGCCCGCAGTGCCGAACTCAATCTGATGTTGGCGGTCGATATGCCCTTCCTGCGCCAGGAGTTCTTGCTGTTCATGCTACAGCGTGCCCGAGAAAGCGGCGCCACGGTAACCGTTCCCCGCGCCGGAGGCGGTCTGCAACCGCTCTCTGCCGTCTACCGGAGCCGCTTCCTTCC
>CAZUCM010000179.1:0-6675 GCA_964619235.1 uncultured Terriglobales bacterium | reverse complement strand
GGTCCAAAAACGGCTGTCGCAGGGGCTGCTCGTTACCGCCGGCTACACTTGGTCCGCACCGGATCCGGCATCGCTCAGTACCTATATCGGCAAAGTCGATTACACCGTCTCCCGGAAGAACTGGCTGTTTCTGCGCGGGAATCTGCAGAACGATAAGAGCTATGCCGCTCCCGAATTTCCCGGCCAGCCGGCCAGCTCCGTGAACACCGACGACAGCAAAGGCATCGCCGCCGGCGACACCTGGAGTCTCAGCTCCAATCTGATCAATAGCCTGCACTATGGCTTTACCCGCCAGGGATACGCCAGCCGCGGAATTGGACATGGACAGTACGCCAATTTCTATCAGATCAGCCCGCTCGACGCCGAAACCAGAACAAGCATTACCGATGTTCCCGTACACAATCTGGTTGACGACCTCACCTGGACGCGCGGCCGGCACACCATACAGGGCGGCGCCAATTTCCGCCGCATTCACAACCAAAGCCAGTCGGACGCGCTATCCTACGCCTCCGCCCTTATGAATTCCGAAGCGCTGGCAAGTGCCGGCATCGCCGGCACCGGACAGAGCCTGGACCCGGCGGCCTTCGGTCTGCCGGCCGTCGCCAACGATTTCAACAACTCGTATAACTACGCCGCAGCCAATCTGGTGGGCCTGCTGGATGAAGTCACTTCGCCATACAACTACCAGCTGTCTGCGGACGGAAAGACGGCCGGCCTTCTGCCGAACGGAGCGTTTTTGAAGCGCGACTTCGCCAACAGCGAGTTCGAATATTATCTCCAGGATTCATGGCGTCTCCGCCCCAATCTGACGATGAACTTCGGACTGCGTCACACGCTGTTACAAACGCCTTACGAGGTCAACGGCCAGCAGGTGCAACCCACCACGGATCTATATGACTGGTTTCTGACCAGGGGCCAACAGGCGGCGCTGGGAAATACCGTGCAACCCGAAATTTCCTTTGCTCCTTCGGGTCAGGCCCGCGGGCTTCAGCCGTATTGGCCCATGCAGAAGAACAATGTTGCTCCCCGGGTTTCCTTCGCTTACTCGCCAGATCCGGCAAGCGGATTCTGGCAGAAGCTTCTGGGAGATGCCGGTCACAGCTCGATTCGCGCCGGATACGGAATCTATTACGACCATTACGGCGAAGGCATCGTAAAATTGTTCGACGAGTACGGCTCCTTCGGCTTGTCGGAAAGTCGCATGAACCCGGTAAACGTGCTGACCCCGGAGGACTCCCCGCGCTTTACCGGCCTGCACGACATTCCCCCGGATCTCGCGGGTACGGCTGATAGCACCATCAGCTATCCGGTGACGCCGCCGGACAATCCCCTGACTACCGGCTTCGCCATTGGGCATGGGCTCGATAGTCATATGCAAACGCCTTACGCGCATGTGGTGAACCTGTCGCTGCAGCGCGAACTGCCCGGAGGCTTGGTCTTCGAGGCCGCCTACCTCGGCCGTTTTGGGCGGCATCTGTTGCAGCAGATCGATCTGGCGCAGCCTCTGGACCTGGTGGATCCCATCTCCGGCCAGGATTACTTTTCCGCCGCCGCGCAACTTTCCAAGTTCGGTTCCAACGCCGCCAATGTGCCGGCAATCCCCTACTTCGAGGACATGTTCCCCGACGCGGCAGGCGGCGGCCACTCCGCTACGCAGAATATTTACAACAATCTTTGGCGCTACTACCTGGGCAATGAAACCGGCGCCCTCTACGCGCTGGACATCCTCTGCCAGCCGGGATGCGGCGGACAAACCGGACGGTACTGGTCCTCGCAGTATTCTTCGCTATACTCCTGGGCTTCCATCGGCGTCAGCAACTACAACGGTGGGCAGTTCACGCTGCGCCATCCCATGGGCCACGGCGTGCAATTCGATTTCAGTTACGCCTACTCGAAGTCACTGGATATGGGATCCGATGATGAACGCTCCATGTTCTCCACCGGCACCAACACCTCCGGCAGCGCCTTCGGCGCCATCCTGAACGCCTGGAATCCGCGCGCGAATTACGCTCCCTCGGACTTCGACGTGCGGCATGCAATTACGGCCGACTGGGTTTTGAATGTTCCCATCGGCCGAGGTCAGGCGATTGGCGGCGCCGCATCGCGAACCGTGAACGCCATCGTGGGCGCCTGGCAGCTTGCCGGCGTCGCACGCTGGACCAGCGGCTTGCCCTTCAGCGTCATCTCCGGCGCGGGCTGGGGCACCAATTGGGACGAGAAGAGCGGCATGGTGCAAACCGGGGCAATCCAGACCGGCACTTCCATCGGCGCTAACGGCGCGCCAAACGCCTTCGCCGATCCGGCCGCGGCCCTGGCCAATATGCGGAATCCTTACCCTGGAGAAGCCGGCGAACGCAACAACTTCCGCGGCGACGGATGCTTTGGCGTGGATGGAAGCCTGTCGAAGAGCTGGAAGCTGGGCGATCGTGGCACGCTGAAATTTGCCTGGGAGGTCTTTAACGTTACCAATTCCGTCCGTTTCGACGTGAATCCGTTGACCTCATTGCAGAACACCACTACCAGCGGCGCGTTCGGCGCCTACAGCGCCACGCTGACGAAACCGCGCATACAGCAGTTTTCGTTAAGATATTCGTTCTGAGCTATTGTCCCCCGAGGAAATGCGTATTGCCATACGCCTGGGGAGCGGAGTTATCCACAAAGGTATACGTCGTGGCGCTTATGTCCTTTATGGTTTCCAGCAACCCATCGAAATCCTTTCCTTGGGTCATGATACAGAGCACATAGGGCTTGCCCGGGTAATACACCATACCGCAGTCGTGAAGTTCGGTGTTCAGCGCGCGGTTGCTGGCGCGGTCCCGGACCATCCGTTCGCCGAACTTCTCGGCAACCTTGATCGCGGAGGGCACGCCTTGTTCGATCCCTGAGTTGAATACCGTTTCACTCAATAACGCCATCGCCTTATTCGACATCTCCCGCGAGAGATAGGTCGCGTTGTAGAGCACCCTCAGCGTCAACGAATAGGTCTTCGGCGAGGTGGTATCCGCAACCGCATCGTCCTGCCGTATCTGGAGATACAGGTCGTTATAGACTTTTTGCGAGGTCTGCGGTCCGATCAGCTGCTGCAGAACCGCCATGGCATTGTTGTCGGAATTCACGATCATGGCCCGCACCAGATCGTCGACAGAGTAGGTGCCCCCGTTCTTTACAAAGTAATTCGACTTGAAGTTCTCTCCCTGGTTAAGATCGGAGTCGAGTACGACTTTCACCTGCTTCGAAAGCAGTTTGGGATCGGATTCAGCCAGCTTGAAGGTGGCAATCATGATCTGCACCTTCAGCAGGCTGGCCGGAGAGAATCTCTGATCTTCATTGACTCCCGTCCACTCGCCGGTGTTGGCGTAGCGGAAATAGAAGCCCACATCGTCCACCCATCCCGCCTTCTTGTCCCGGGTTATGATCCCGGAGACCTGGTCGGTCAGCGCCTGGAACGAGGCCGCTTGTCTTCCGTCCAGGGAAAAACTGAGCAGCGGGCGTATGTATTGATAGCGATCGTCCTTTTCCCGAATGACGGTCAAATGCGGCTGCGTAGGCGGAACCACCGTACACCGGCCTACAATCATGCCAATCGCCAGGAACAGTGCCGGAACCGTCCAAAGTAGAAATCGCTTCATTCAAATTCCTCTGCTGTCACAACCCGCGCTGGAATGCCGTATTTTTTATTTAACACCTGCTCCGGGGAGGCAGTGGATTAAATGTCGATTAGAAGTTGCTAATGGATCGGACGGGGAAATTTACCCGCATCCCCACGAAAATCCGCCGTCTGTTCCGAAATCGAAACAATCGCGAGAAATTTTTTTGGATTAATCAAAATGGGTGATACTGCCGGTTGATTGCTTCTGTCAGGCATGGAGGAGCGACGCCATGAGGAAGAGATGCGCCGATGTTCCAACCGCGGTGGAATTCATTTGGGAATCGATGATGGGAGCCCAGCTGGAGCGCTCTTCCCCGCACACTCCGGCAGAGGGCGAGACGATGTGGATCAGCAGTGTCATCCATTTCTTCGGCGATTGGAATGGCGCCATACGCCTGGATTGCAGTTGGGAACTGGCGCGGCAGGCGACCGCTCAAATGTATGGAATCGACATCGACAATGTTCCCAACGAAGTTGCCTGCGACGCGGTAGCGGAATTGGCGAATATGATCGCCGGCGCGGTCAAGCCTGTGCTTGGCATCCACAGCCGCCATTCGCTGCCCACCGTGGTGCGCGGCGACTCGTATGAAAATACGGTTCCCAACAGCCGGGCGGATGCGCAATTCGGATTCGGTTCCGGCAGCAACTATCTCAGCGTCACCCTGCTGCGCCGGGGCTCCCTCATCAGGCAGGAAGCTTCACGCAAGTGGGGCCTGCTGGCAAATTAATCCGCAAGATCGGGCCTGCCGGCGATGCGGCCCGGCAAACGCAATGCGCGAATCTATTGCTTCCGCGCGGCAAGCTCGTCCAGCAAGGCCGCCGCTTTGGTCACCTGATCCACCCCGAAAACCGCCATCGGTTGCGTCGAGCCCGGTTCCAGTCCGCAATAGGAATAGTCGATGTTGATCTTGTTTTCGCCCAGCCACGCGGCCGCACGTCCAACCTGACCGGGGCGATGGGCCAGCTGGATTACGGCGACTTCCCCTTCCTCGAAGTTCGTGCGCAACTCGCCAAGTGCCGCGTTCGCATTGATGGGATCGTCAACCACAAAGCGGGCCAGACTCTCGCCCTCTTCCACATACGACTCGAATGCCAGCACGTTCACTCCACGCGCCGCCAGGGCCAGAAAGCACTTTCCCAGCGCGCCCGGCTCATCTTTAATCGTTACCGTGAACTCTTTTGCCTTTGCCATGCTGAAATTGTAATCAACCTTTCCGGTTTCTGGTAATTTTAGGACGACGACGTCATGCGAATTTATCTGGCCGGTCCCCTGTTCACGACTGCGGAAAGATCGTTTAATTCCCGGTTACACGATTTGCTTGTGGCTGCCGGACACGAAGTCTGGCTGCCGCAGGACCATGAACCGCGCGAGAATACCGCGGCCGCCATTTTTCTTGAGGACCTGGCGGGTCTGGAGTGGTCGGAGGCCGTAGTCGCCAACATGGACGGACCGGATCCGGACTCGGGCACCTGCTGGGAGTGCGGCTATGCCTACAAGCGAAAGAGAATCATCCTCTATCGGACTGATTTTCGCCGGGCCGGGGACGCAGGGGCCAGCCCGTTCAACCTGATGCTGTCGGAATCGGCGGATTTTGTTCTGAACCTGCCTCTTGGGAGCGTCGAAGAGGTGGCCCGGGAACTGTGTCCTTTGCTGGACGAGTGCGCCAGGAAGCAGGCAGCCCCAGGATAGTGCGGGCCCAGCCCGATTTTTCCGGCGCCCCCGGCAAGCGCCCAAATCGTTTGTTTCAAACCGGTTAATGGCAAATTAAGCTTGTGTAAATTGCCCATCGTGCGCCGCCGGGTAATAAACTTTTGTACCCTTGTGGTTGCGAGTTGGCTGATGGAGAATAGAAATCAGTTGTGTGAAGTATTATTTATACGGTCTTAAACCATGATGAAATGGATTAAATCCAATATTGATTACGGCAAGAGCCTGGTTGATACCGGCGTGGACGGAGCACGTTCCGCGGGCACGGCCATGCTCAACGGCGAATGTGTCGGTTCTGTCCTGGCCCGCTCGGCAGCCAAAGCCTGGCCCTCAGTCGCAATTGCGGCGGGGTTGGGCGTGCTGTGCACTTGCCTGGCAACCAGAAAAAAGAAGCCTAGCACCGCAATAGCCAGCGGCCTGATCGGCGGAGCCCTCGGATTCGGCGCCGGGCTGGCGTGGGAAACACGCCGGCTGACCGGAAGCATGGCTCGCGGGGCGATGAAGAACGTCGGCATTGCCCGCGATGCCCACTGGCTGTCCAAGAACCCGATCGACTACGCGTAAACGAAGGCCGAACCTGGGGCGCTGACTGATGGGGGAGAACCTCCTCCGCCGGAACTCCGCCATGTTCATTCGCCGGACGACGTGGCGCATCGGGATCACTTTCCTTGAAACGCCCTGGGTATCACCCGAACGGTGCCGCTGACCGGCGCCGGAGCGGCCGCTCAAACCGCAGATTCACCCTCCGGATCGGGAATTCCACAATCGATTAGTTTTCCTTTGCCATAGCGATCCGCCCTCGCTCCCGGCACGGAAAATGCTTCGCCGCGGAAGCGTCGTTTGGCTTTCGCAATTTTTTGTTGCGTCGCAGGTGCTTCCGTCCGCTTTGTTCTTGACAGGTGCGCAACGTTGATAGTAATGAGATGTTTAAGTAGTAGCGTTTTAACTAGTACCAACGAATGACCTCGGCCAAAGCTGTACAGGCTCCGTACGATACAGTGCTTCGATTTGTTGTAGGACATCGGTATCTGGGCTAAACGGACTGTCAGGCCAATGGGCTCTTGTAGCTGGGAAATCGTCCTGAGCGAGGTCAGCGTGCCAGCCATTACGAATCTGCAGCCAAGTAACTGGACGTTGCTCCCCGGCAGGGACCGGGGAGGGCGGCGCGCGCCGGTATCCCGGGACTATCCTGAACTACACTTCCCTGCCTGCCGAACAACCCACTGCTTCGGGGTAATGACCAAGAACGCGTCACTAACAATTTGACGCCAAGGGGGCGTAGGAATGACTACTGAGCAGGAATATCGTAATCCATATC
>CAZUCM010000178.1:0-6716 GCA_964619235.1 uncultured Terriglobales bacterium | reverse complement strand
CCGCCGTGCCCCACAAGTTCATCTCGCTGTATTTTTCCAGGACCCGTTAATCCGGGCGAGACGCGGGACCCGAGTCGTTTCGTTGGTGCAGGCAACAGACAAGCGGCGCGGCCGCTTACCCGGCTATTTTGGGTTACTCCATTTGCCTTAGTGATTCGGCCTACGACACAGGGGGTCTATCCACAATGATGTTCGGCGGCGCATTGTGAACAGACTGCTTGCAGATAAAAAAGCAGAAACGACAAAAAACAGGAGGATCCTCGATGACTAAGAAACTTGTACTCATGGTGATTGTCGCAATGGCAGCCAGTACGGTCATGTCCACGGTTGCAGCGGCGCAGATCACCGACGTCTATCAAGTCAACTACTTTGCCAACCGCAACAACTCGACCGGCTTTGACCAGGTCGTGAATATCACCAACCCCGGTTTAGAGGGCTCGCCGCTGAGCACCAATGAGGGAGCACTGTGTGCGAATATTTACGTGTTCGCGGCCGATCAGCAAATGTCCGAGTGTTGCGCCTGCCCCATCACGGCCGATGGATTGCTGTCTCTTTCCCTGAACAACAACCTGACTGGGAATCCACTGACCAGCGTCTCTCCGAATTCGGGAGTCATCAAGGTGGTCTCCAGCATTAAGAGTTCCACTTGCGATCCCACCGGAGTGGCGTATGCGGCGCCGAGTTTGGATACCGTCGGCATTGTCTCCGGTTCCAATGTCATCGCCCCCGATCTGCGGGCATGGGGAACGCATCTGGTCCAGACGACCCCGGGAACTTTGTTCACCACGGAAACCGCGTTCCGCGATGCTCCACTGAGTGGGGCGGAGGCGGAATTCCTGCCCTATACCTGCCGTTTCGTGCAGTACCTTGGCAGCGGCAAAGGAGTCTGTTCCTGCGCAGGCCTTGACTAGGTTTTGCGGAAGCGAGCTGTCGCGCTCCTGACGCGGTGAGGGAAACGCTGTCGCCGGGAGCGCGAGCAGAGCGAAATCGAACGGATCGAGCAAATCCAATGTCGAGCAAATCCAGGCGGTGAAGGCCGCCTGGGTCCTTTCAAGGCGAAAGATTCAAAGAACAAAATGCTTGCCCAGGACTTCACAACGAAGGGTCCGCGGCAGGCAAAATGATCAGACCAAAGGCGGCGTGCGGCGACGATTGCGGGCTAGTCGATTTGTCGTAGTGACATGGCCTACGACATCGGGAGCCTTTCCACAAGGCCCTATTGCATTGCATTGTGTAGAGACCGGCTGTCGATGAAAGGGCAACCGCGAAAGCAAAACCATTAGGAGGATCCTCGATGCTCAAGAAACTTGTACTCATGGTGGTTGCCGCCATGGCGGTCAGTATGGCGTTGTCTGCCGTTGCGGCGGCTCAGGCAACCGATGTCTACCAAGTCAACTACTTCGCCAACCGGAACAATTCGACCGGCTTCGACCAGTTCGTGAATATCACCAATCCCGGTGTGCAGGGTTCTCCCATCAGCGTCACCGAGGGAGTGCTATGCGCGAACCTGTACGTATTCGAAGCCGATCAGCAAATGTCGGAGTGTTGTTCCTGCCCGATTACGGCCGATGGCATGCTGTCGTTGTCGCTCAACAACAACCTGACGGCCAATCCGCTGACCAGCGTATCTCCGAACTCGGGCGTGATCAAACTGGTGTCCAGCATAGACTCGGGAACTTGCGATCCTACGGGAGTGACCGGCGAAACGGTATCGTTGGTGACCGTAGGCGACGGCAGCAGCGGTCCCAGCGCAATCGCTCCGGACCTGCGGGCTTGGGGGACGCATTTAGTGCAGACGACTCCCGGGACCCTGTTCACCACGGAGACGGCCTTCCGCGATGCACCGCTGAGCGCCGATGAATTGGCATTCCTGCCCTATACCTGCCGGTTCGTGCAGTACCTGGGCAGTGGCAAGGGCGTCTGTTCGTGCGCCAACCTGTTTTAACTTCTCCGCTGGAAGGCTTCCGGGTGCGATCGCGCACTCGGCGCTCAAGACGGGGAGTGATCCAGAGAACTAAAGAGCAGTTTGCAGACACCAGGCGGCGAAAGCCGCCTGTTTTTTTCACCGCCCAATTAAGAGTGCGAAGCAGGAGCCTTTCAGGAAAATATTTCCGGCGCTACCTAAGGTGCTTCGACTAATGAAACGGACTAGATGTTATGGCTGCTTCCTCTTTCGTAGTGAAGGTGTTTAGGACATCAGGATACTTGGCATGAGTGCGAAGGTAGTGCATTTTCAATATACCGCTGTGTTCGAGACAGTAGTGGCGGTAATCTCCCAGGAGGATCCTCGATGGTAAAAAAGCTTGTATTAGTGGTAGTAGTGACTATGGCAGCCTGTATGGTGTTCTCCACCGCTGCGATGGCCCAGACAACCGACGTATATCAAGTCAACTATTTTGCGAACCGGAACAACGCGACCGGCTTCGACCAGATCGTCAACATCACCAACCCCGGATTGCAGGGCTCGCCTCTCAGTGCCAACGAAGGCGCGTTGTGCGCGAATATTTACGTATTCGAAGCCGATCAGCAGATGTCCGAGTGCTGCGCTTGCCCGATCACGGCGGATGGTCTTCTGTCGTTGTCGCTGAACACAAACTTGACCGGGAATCCGCTGACCAGCGTTGCCCCCAACTCCGGCGTGATTAAGGTAGTTTCCAGTGTGGGCTCGGGAACCTGCGATCCCACCGCGATCAGCAGTGACAACATCGAACCCGACTTGAAGGCGTGGGGGACGCACCTTGTCCAAACCACTCCGGGTACTCTGTTCACCACGGAAACCGCATTCCGCGATGCTCCGCTGGGATCGGATGAAGAGGCATTCCTGCCTTACACCTGCCGGTTCGTGCAATACCTCGGCAGCGGCAAGGGCGTTTGCTCGTGCGCAACCCTGCCGTAGTCCTTTGCGGACGACCATAGCGCTTCGGCGCTATGAATTCGGCAAAAACAATGGGCTGTGGTTCAGTGCGTGGGAAGCAGGATAGAACGAATCGTAGAAAACCAGGCGGCGAAAGCCGCCTGGCGCTTTATGTGCCGGGCATAAAGACGGCAGAGCGCAGCATATTCTTTGGACAGATCCGGAAGAGCGCTCGACGCAACAGCGGTTTTTTTGCCCAAAGTTCGATCCCGGAGCTCGCAGTGTTCTCTTTGGCAAAGCAAAAGGCACAGATAGACTGTCTTACTTCGTTTTGCTTAGTCGATTCACCTAGAGTAATCGGAGGCTTGTAAGGCGGGCGGGTAAAGCGCACTGTCGAAGGGCTGCACATTCCCATGTAGCAGCGAGGGCCGCAAAAAAGGGAGGATCCTCCGATGGTAAAGAGACATATTCTTGTGGTGGCAGCGGTCATGGCAACCAGCATGGTGTTGTTTTCCAATGCCGCGATGGCCCAGGCAGCCGACTCATACCAAGTCAACTACTTCGCAAACCGTAACAATTCGACCGGCTTTGACCAGATTGTAAACATCACCAACCCTGGCCTGCAGGGCTCGCCCCTGAGCAGCAACGAGGGAATGTTGTGCGCGAATATTTACGTATTCGCGGCCGACCAGCAGATGACGGAGTGCTGCGCCTGCCCAATCACCGCCGACGGTCTCTTGACGTTGTCACTCAACTCGAATCTGACCGGTAATCCGGTCACCAGCGTAGCGCCCAACTCGGGCATGATCAAAGTGGTTTCCAGCACAAGTGCGGGAACCTGCGATCCCGAGTCGATATCCGCCGGCGCCGATTCTCCCGTCGTGCCTGACCTGCGGGCATGGGGGACGCATCTGGTCCAGACGACTCCGGGAACCTTATTTACGACGGAAACCAGCTTTTGGACGGCTCCTCTGAGTGCGGATGAAGCCAACTTCCTCCCCTCTACATGCCGCTTCATCCAGTACCTTGGCAGCGGAAAAGGGCTCTGTACTTGCTCGAGCTGGTAGTGAGCCCGGGTGAATCGTGATTCCGGGCTCGACGTGGCGACAGCCGGGAGAGATGCTTCGCGAGGGGAAGTAACGCTAAAACAGGACGATCTTCCGATCACCAGGCGGCGAAAGCCGCCTGGTTCTGCTGTACCAGGGACACGACGGTAGCCGCGCAGAATAAGCAAAGGTCCGGCTGGCGGAGGCAGCGGTCTTTCGCCGCACACCGCCGGCCCGGCCTGACGAAACGCTTAGGTATCCCGGGTTGCTTCCTCCTTCGTAGTGAAATGGCCTACGACATCAGGGGCCTAGGAATGAGTCCCGGCGGGGCGCATTGTGAGATAGCTGCTCGTGTCGAAAAAGGGCAGTCACGATAACCAGAAGAAGGAGGATCCTCGATGCTAAAGAAACTTGCGATTGTGGTAGTCGTCACCATGGCAGTGAGTATGGTGCTGTCCACCGCCGCGTTCGCGCAGGCGACGGACGTCTACCAAGTCAACTACTTTGCCAACCGGAACAATCCGACTGGATTTGACCAGTTCGTCAATATCACCAATCCCGGTGTGCAAGGCTCACCCCTTAGCAGCAACGAGGGAGCGTTGTGCGCCAATCTCTATGTGTTTGCCGCCGACCAGCAGATGACAGAATGCTGCTCGTGCCCAATCACTGCCGATGGTCTGCTGACGCTATCCCTGAATACCAACCTGACCGGCAAGCCGCTGACCAGCGTTTCGCCCAACACGGGCGTGGTCAAACTGGTTTCTACGGCAGATCCGGGAAGTTGCGATCCTACGGCGATCGGCGCCGGGACGGCGTTTGGCAATACCGTAATACTCGCGCCCGGCTCCGACAATATCGAGCCGGACCTGCGGGCGTGGGGGACGCATCTGGTCCAGACCACGCCTGGGACCCTGTTTACCACGGAAGCCGCCTTCCGCGACGCTCCACTGAGTGCCGAGGAAGCGGTATTCCTGCCCTATACCTGCAGATTTGTTCAGTATCTCGGTAGCGGCAAGGGAGTCTGCTCGTGCGGGACGTCAGGGGTGGTGGAGTAGTTGGTTCCACGACCGGCGGATGCGGTTGCGAGAAAAACCTGCCGCAACGGTATGGTTGCGATTGATTGTAAAGTGCCCCAGCCGCGACAATTGGGCATTTCCAGGCGGCGCAAGCCGCCTGGAATTTCTAAAATGCGGCGGGCGGGAAATTACGAGCTAATCCTTTCGGGCTACTCCAGTCAGCGTCATCTTTCCGGCTGCTCCCTCCAGGGTAGCAAAAGCGACTAGTCCATGAGGGGAATTGTCACACCGCAAGGTGGCAGTGCAACCTCATCTCTGAGCTTTCCTCGTAGTCGTAGCAACTACGCAAAGCGGCGAGATTCCAAAAAGGAGCGATACGCAAATGATCTTCAGGACAAGTTGTCGCATCGGCTGGCTGGTATTGGGCGTTTGGCTGTTAAGCGCCGTGGCAATGGGCCAGAATCCGAGTGATGAAGTCGTGGCCGAGGTAAATGGATCGAAGATTACCCGCGCGGACGTCGAGAAGGAGCAGGCAAGCAAGCTGCTTCAGGTCCGTTATCAGGTTTTTGTGGCCGAACAGAAAGCGTTGGAAGATCTCATCGACGACCGCGTGCTGGAGATGGAGGCGGCGCGGCAGCATATAACGGTGGCGCAACTGGTGGACCGGGAGATTACCAGCAAGGTCAAGGATCCTTCCGATGACCAGCTCGAACTCTATTACGAGGACAGCAACAGCAGCGAGCCCTTTGAAACGGTGAAACCCAAAATTCTGGATCTGATTCGACAGCGCCGCACGGGAAAGATACGGGCTGCCTATCTGCAGCAGTTGCGCAGCCAGGCAAATGTGCTGATTACGCTGGCGCCTCCGGTGGCCGACTTCGCCCTGGGCGATGCTCCTCGGCTGGGCAGCGCAAAGGCCACGGTGAAGCTGGTCGAATTTGCCGACTACGAATGCCCGTACTGCGCCAAAGTTCATCCTTTTGTGATGAAGCTGCATGAAGAATTCGGCGATCAGGTCGCCATCTACTTCAAAGATCTACCGCTGCCGATGCACAAACAAGCCCGTAAGGCGGCCGAGGCGGCGCGCTGCGCCGGAGCGCAAGGAAAGTTCTGGGAATACCATGACGCCTTGTTTTCCAGCAACCTGCTCGACGTTCCGCAACTGAAGAAAGATGCGCGCCAATTGAATCTGGACGGCCCTCGTTTCGACAAGTGCCTGGATTCGGGCGAGGAAGCGGCGGCCGTGCAGAAGGATTTTGAACAGGGGCAGCAGTTGGGTCTGGCCGGAACTCCCAGCTTCTTCGTCGAGGGGCATTACTTCTCCGGCGGAGTTGACTATGCCACCTTGCGCGACATGGTAGTTCAGCAGCTCAATGCCAAAAAAGCCACGACTCAGCTGTCGCAGAATTAGACCGCGAATTCTTTGCCATGAAGGCAGTGACCAAAGTGGATAGGAGGAGGACGAGAATGCGAAGGTCGTTGGTGGCTTTAATCGTGCTGCTCGCGGTGGGCAGCTGCGTCCTGGCGTTTGGTGAGACTCTTGCGGAACTCAAGAAAAAAGCCGACGCCGGAGACGCGGATGCCCAGGTTCAGCTTGGCAATAAGCTCGCCATTGGCGGGGAGGTTCCGCGAAACCTCCCCGAAGCGGTCAAGTTGTATCGCAAGGCGGCCGTGCAGGGAAACATTGAAGCGGAAACCAGGCTGGGAATGATGTGCGAGGGCGGGCTGGGCACCGCCCGCAATCCCAAGGAAGCCATGAGCTGGTTCTAAAAGGCGGCCAATCAGGGCAACGATGCCGCC
>CAZUCM010000177.1:0-6733 GCA_964619235.1 uncultured Terriglobales bacterium | reverse complement strand
TTTTCCATTTTGGTCGCGCCTGTGCTTGCCAGCGTGTTCTTTCGCGGCCGGATCAAGGAATGGCACAACCCGGTAATGACCTTCTTGATCCGCCATTATCGGAAAGGGTTGCGCTGGGCAATTGAGTACCGCTGGTTCACCATAGGCGTCGGACTGGCCAGCTTTGCCGTAGCCATGTTCCTCACCTTCAGCGGCGCCATCGGCGCGGAGTTCCTGCCGCATCTCGATGAAGGAGCGATTTGGGCGCGCGGCGAGTTGGCAAACAGCACCAGTCTTACCGAAGGCGAGCGCTTTGCCACCCAGTCGCGTTACATCTTCGCCTCGTTCCCCGAAGTCACTAATGTGGTTTCGCAAGTCGGAGCTCCGGATGACGGCACCGACACCGGAGGATTCGGCAACACCGAGTATTTCGTGGACCTGAAACCCAAGGATCAATGGCGGCCGGTCTTTCACGAAAGCAAAGACGAACTGATCGCGGCGATGAATCGCGAGCTGCAAAAGTATCCCGGGGCTTTCTGGAATTTTTCCCAGCCCATCGAGGACAACGTGGCGGAGACATTAACCGGCACGAAAGGCGGTCTTGCCGCCAAGCTTTACGGGCCGGACCTAGACGTTCTCGAGAAGAAAGGCGAGGAAATCAAGAACATCATGTCCACTGTCCCGGGCATTGAGGATCTGGGTCTGCAACGCGATACGGGCCAGCCCAATCTCAATATCACCGTCGACCGTCAAGCGGCTGCCCGGTTTGGCATCAATGTGGCCGATGTACAGGATGCGGTCCAAACCGCTGTCGGCGGCGCTCCCATCAGCCAGGTCCTGCAGGGAGAGGCCGTCTATAACCTGACGGTCCGGTATCAGAAGCCCTACCGCGATACGGCGGAGGCCATCCGGGACATCCGCATTCTTGCCCCTTCGGGCGAACGCGTCTCTTTGGCGCAGTTGACGAAGGTGCAGGTCAAAGACGGCGCTTATGACATTTACCGCGAGAAGAACTCCCGCTATGTCGCCATTCGCTTTGAGGTGCGTGGCCGGGATCTGGGCTCCACCGTCCAGGAGGCCATCCGTAAACTCGACCAGCAGGTTCAGTTGCCCCGAGGCTATCACCTCGAGTGGGCGGGGGAATACGAAAGCGAGAAGCGTGCCGAAGCCCGATTGCTGGCGATCGTTCCGCTCACCATCCTGATCATCTTCGTCATTCTCTACGTCATGTTCCGCTCGGCCAAATGGGCGCTACTCATTCTGGTTACGGTGGCCATGGCCCGCGTCGGCGGCTTGCTGGCACTGCTGATTACTCACACTCACTTCAGCGTGTCTTCGGGAGTCGGCTTCCTGGCCCTCTTCGGGGTCTCGGTTCAAACCGGCGTCATTATGGTCGAATACATCAACCAGCTGCGCGCCCGCGGAATCCCGGTCAGGAATGCCGCCGTCGAGGGCGCCATTCTGCGGTTGCGTCCCATCATGATGACGATGCTGGTGGCGACCTTTGGCCTTCTGCCGGCGGCATTCTCCCACGCCATCGGCTCCGATTCCCAGCGGCCCTTCGCCATCGTCATCGTCGGCGGATTGATTGCCGACCTTTGCTTGAGCATCTTCATCCTCCCCACGCTGTACGTGTGGTTTGCGAAAGAAGGCGACACATTGCCAGAACCGGAGGCGAACTATGAATCGTCGTTGGACTAGTCATTCTTTGAAGTTGCGGATCATGCTGATCGCCTGTGCCGTGTGCCTCTGCACCTTGGGAGTATGCCCGGCCTCTGGCCAGTCAACCAATGGCCCGATTCGAATCACGTTGGACGAAGCCATCCAGATGGCGCTCCAGCATAACCACAACATTCTGGCTGCCCGGACTACGATCGAGCAGAGCCAGGACCTGGAAATCACGGCCAATTTGCGTCCCAACCCGAGTCTGTTCTCCGACTGGGAGTATCTGCCGCTCGGCTCGCCGGCGAGTCAGAATCCGGGCCTCTATGCCGGCCAGTCTACGAACGATTACCTGCACAACAACACGGAAGGCGATATTGGCCTCAGTTATCTGCATGAGCGCGGCAATAAACGCCACGCCCGCTATCAGGCGGCGAAGGACGTGACCGCGCAGACGCGTTCGCTGGTTGCGGACAATGAACGCGGGCTGTCGTTTCAGGTAGCCACCCTCTTTATCAACGTGCAGCTGGCGGAATCGACGCTCGATCTTGCGCAGCAGGACTTGAAAAGCTTTCAGAAGACCGTGGATATCGGCGAACACCAGTTCAAGGCCGGCGGCATCAGCGAAGACGATTATCTGAAAATTGAAAGTCAGCTGCTGCAATTCGAGAGCAATCAGGAGCAGGCGGAAATGGCCAAGGTCCAGGGATTGTCGGATCTGCGGCAGCTCCTGGGCTACGAATCCGTTTCCGCTCAGTACGACGTTTCGGCAGACTTCGCCTATCAGCCGCTGCAAGGCAATTTGGAAGATCTGCAGATGAAAGCCCTGCAGAACCGGCCGGACCTGCGCGCGGCCGTGCAGGGAGTTACGGCGGCGAAGAGCGGCTATGTGCTGGCCAAGGCGGATGGCGTTCAGGATCTGACCGTTCAGGGCAATTACTCTCACGTCAACGGCATTAATGCCGTCTCGTTTTACGCCAGTATTCCCATACCCGTTTTCAACCGCAATCAGGGCGAGATCGCGCGCACAAAATCAGTGATCGCCATGTCCCAGGAACAGCAGGCGTTCACCAACGGCCAGGTGTTGACCGACGTCAAAGACGCCTATGAAGGTCTCCGGTCCAACGACCGCCTGGTTCTGCTTTATCGGGACAAATATCTGGATGTCGCAAAGAAGGATCTGGACATCACCGACTACGCCTACCATCGCGGCGGGCTGGCCTTGCTGGACTATCTGGACGCGGTGCGCACTTATCACGCCACTCAGCTTGCATACCGCCAAACCCTGGCTTCGTACCTGCTTGCGCTGGAACAACTGCGGGAGGCGGTCGGCTTACGGGCACTGCCCTGATGCGGCGGCAGAGTTTCGAGGGTTGCTGTAATGGAAGTCCAAACGGCGACGATTGAATCGATCGCCAAGGAGATGGAACCTTGAACAAGCAGGAAGTTCGCAGCCGAATCGAAGAAATCGGAGTGATCCCCTCTATCCGCGTGTCGAACACGGAGGATGCGCTATTCGCCGCCGAGGCGGTCGCTCGCGGCGGAATTCCTATTCTCGAACTCATCGTGGCCGCGCCCGCAACGATGAATGTGATTTCCCAGGTGGTGCAAAAGAACCCGCAGGTGATTGTCGGCGCGGGCAGCGTTCACGACGTCGATACCGCACGCCGGTGCCTGGAAGCGGGAGCCATGTTCCTGTCCAGCCACGGCCTTGATCCGGAGATGGTGAAGTTCGCCGTACAGGAGGATGTGGTGGTGATCCCCGGAACACTTACCCCCACCGGTGTCATCGGCGCCTGGAAACTGGCTCCCGATTTCGTCAAAGTGGTCCCCTGCGGGCATATCGGAGGCGACGAGTATATCCGCGATCTTAAAGCAATGTTCCCGGAAGTGCCTCTGATTGCCGCCGGAGGCGTAAACCAGCGAACGGCCTTCGATTTTATCCGGGCGGGGGCGGTCGCGCTGGGCATTGGCGGAGAGTTGATTCCCTCGGACGCCGTTCGCCGCCGGGAGCCGGGTCAGGTGATTGAACTGGCAGGCAGATTTCTGCGTGCGGTCGGCAGCGCCCGCGAACAATTCGGAGGCAGATAGCAGTATCGCGCTCACCTCCCGATAGGGTGTGAGCCGGCAACAACGGTTTTGCGCAAGCGAAGCCAATGGGAAAAGGAGGACGAAAATGGCAGTCGATATGTCAGGAGTCATGCAACACCTGCTGGATAAAGTGAAAAAGAGGGGGTTTTCCGACGACGACATCGTGCGCGTCGCCGCCTCCCAGGGCGACCAGCTTCTCGATAAATTCGCCGATGTGATCGCTCAGTCGGCACGCAAACCGCAGGAATCCTATCCCGTCGTGGTGAACTACGATCTTTCCGTGGAAGAGGCTGTCGAGGCGGGCAACTACCAGGCGGTGAACGCGGATATCACGCACGAGCACTTTTCCTGGAAGCAAAAGGGCCAGATCGCCGCGGAGATTGTTCTCGTTCGCTTCGAGCACCGGATGACCTCGCAGGGCGTCATCGATGAGCTCGAAAACGAGGGCCTGCGTCCGGCGGAGTTACCCGAGATTCTGGCATTTGGCGCCCAGTATCCCGAGGTGCAACGCAAATTCTCGGTTGTCGGCCTGGGCTCCATATGGCAGGACCGCAAAGGATCGCGCAACGTTCCGTGTCTCTATGAGGCTTCCGAGGGCCGTTATCTCGATCTTCACTGGTGGGATGACGGGTGGTACGCGTACAGCCGCTTCGCCGCGCTTCGCAAGTAAGAGAAGATTGCGCCGGCCGTAGCGAACCTGGCCGCCGGATTCGGGAATCGCCGCAATGTATACGACATCGCCAACTCGCAAGCAACCGATGGAAGTGACGGATGCGCACCGGGAGCAGGGGATCTTCAAGCTGTTCCTGGGCTATGCTCCGGGAGTTGGAAAGACCTATAGCATGCTCGCCGAGGCCATCCGCCGTAAGAGCCGCGGAGAAGACGTGGTGATTGGAGTAGTCGAGTCCCACGGACGCAAGGGCGTCAATGAATTGTCCTCCCGGTTGGAGGCGGTGCCACGGCTCAGTCTGCCGTATAAGGGCGTCGTGCACGAGGAACTGGACGTCGATGCCATTCTCGCGCGCCGGCCACAGGTTGTGCTGGTGGACGAACTGGCACACACAAACATCGAGGGCAGCAGACACGCCAAGAGATACGAAGATGTCCTGGAACTGCTGGAGGCGAAGATCGATGTGCTGTCCACGCTGAACGTGCAGCATATTGAGAGTCTGGCGCCGCTGGTGCATAGCATCACCGGCGTCCAGATTCGCGAACTGGTGCCCGACCATATTCTGTGCCGTGCCGGCGAGATTGTGGCCGCCGACCTTACGGTGGAGGCCCTGCAAAATCGCATGCGCCGCGGCGACATCTACCCGCTCGACCGCGCCGATATGGCTCTGGCGCATTTTTTCCAGCCCGGCAATCTGATAGCCCTGCGCGAACTGACCTTCCAGCAGGTGGCTCGAGTCATGGACCATAGCCGGGAGGCCACGCCGGATAACGATCAACCCGTGCTCTGCGCGCCGCAGGAGCACATTGCCGTGTGTGTCACTTCGAACTCATCGGCACAATGGCTTATTGCCCGCGCCTTCCGCATGGCAGACCGGATCGGTGCGGATTTGTTCGTCGTCCATGTGGACACCAGGGAGGATGAAGACCCCAAACGCCGATGGGTGCTGGAACAGAGCTTTCGGCTGGCAGAGCACCTGGGCACACCGGTGCTCCGCATCCAGGGCAAAGATATCGTCACCGAAATTATCAAACTGGTGCGCGAAAAACACATCACTCAGGTGATGTTCGGGCATTCGGCACAAATCAGTTGGCGAAAGCATCTTTACTTCCCGGTGATCGACAAGTTTTTGCGGGATGCACCCAGGGTGGACATTCATATTGTCACGCGGGAGGCAAGGTAAGCACGAAGCGGAACGCAGACGCCCGAGCTCTTGCCGTCCAGGCCGATTCTGCCGCGGCATGGCGATCCGCCCGAAACGGCGGGATAGGACGAGGTGAGCAGATGCTAATCAACGATGAACCGCATATTCTGGTGGTCGATGACGAGCCACACATCAGACAAGTTCTGAGCACCTGTCTGTCCGCCCAGGGATATCTCATCCGCTGCGCCGAGGACGGCGAGAGCGCGCTCTCCGTCATGCGGGAGTGGCCGCCTGACATCGTCATCACCGACCTCGGTATGCCCGGCATGGGAGGCGTCGAACTCTGCCAGCGCATCCGGGAACATTCGCAGGCGCCCATCATCGTGCTATCGGTTCGGCAGAAGGAACAGGAGAAAGTCGAAGCCCTGGATGCGGGGGCGGACGACTACGTTACCAAACCTTTCCAGACTCAGGAACTGCTCGCCCGAGTGCGCGCGCAGGCTCGCCGATTGTCGCCCCAGCCGGCCTCAAACACGTTTATCGACGTAGGACATTTCCGGATTGACCTGGAAACTCACAGCGTCCAGGTCAACGGGCGGGATATACACTTGACGCCGAAGGAATTCGAGGTACTGGTCTACCTTGCGCAGCACCCGGGAAAGGTCATTACCCATCGCAAATTGCTCGCCGCGGTGTGGGGAGATACCAGCATGGAGCAGCCGCAATACTTGCACGTATTTATCGGGCATCTGCGCAAGAAGCTTACCCCGGAAGGCCAAACGACGCAGTACATCATTACCGAACCATGGATAGGATACCGTTTCGTGCCGGGCGACTAATATCGAACAACAGCAGGCGCAGGCCGCGAAATCGATTTACCTCATCCAGCTTCGCGTAGCGCGCGGAAAAATTCGCCTGCATGCGCGGAAGTGCGGGGTCGGCGATTGCCGTGGGATACAACACCACCCACAGGCGGGAAACACTGCCATCGAATGCGGTGGCCTCGCAGTCGACGCCGGCAGGCCATCTGCCATCCGGAAGATGGCGTTGGTAATAGTTGTACGGCACTTCAGCATAAGGCTCGTAAATGCAGATCGCATCGCCAGGGCGGCTTTGGGACTGAATATAAAGGGTAGCCTCACGCCACTCTTCCCTTGCCCGCGTATAAGAGATGAATACCGCAATCA
>CAZUCM010000176.1:0-6797 GCA_964619235.1 uncultured Terriglobales bacterium | reverse complement strand
GCCCCAGATTCGCTCCTTCGATCCCCTGGGCAACGCTCTCGATCAGGGTCCCCGCATTCCGGCGATTGTGATCTCGCCTTATAGCGTGGCCCATGCCATCTCTCACGAGCCCACCGAACATGGCTCGATCATCAAGTTCATCGATGAACTCTTCAACCTGACACCGCTGGCCGACCTTCCGGATGAAGCGGCGGCTCGCGCTCTGGGCGAGAAGACCTATGGCCAGAAATACCTGGGTCCCTCCGACGGCCAGACGCCTGGCGTCGGCAATCTTTTCTCGGCCTTCGATAATGCCCGCTTATTGGGAATCGCGCCGGTGCTGCCTGCTCAATACGCGACGATTCCGGCGGTTCAGATCACCAGCCTGCCCCACTTCGGTGCGCAGGGCTGCCGCGCCCTGCAGATCACCCCTACTGATTTGGTAAAAGGCGTTGTGATCGACCCGGCGCCGGCGGACTTCAATCCTCGTCCCAGCGCCAATCCGGGCGTTCCGACCTCGGGCACCTGGCCGACGAACTGAGTTTACGCGACCGTGCGTTTCGGCGGCGACCGGGTTTCCAGGCCGGTCGCCGCATTTTTCGACACCAACCGAATATTGTGGTCGAGAAGGAAAAGAACGAGAATGCATAAAATCTGCTCAGTTGTTCTTTGTATCTCCTGGCTGGTCGCCGGAACCGCAGCGGCCCACGCTGGAACTACCCTCGACAAAATTAGAGCCGCCGGATCTCTTCCCTGCGGAATCAACACCGAGGAACCCGAGTATTCCACCCAGGACGCGCATGGCAATCATGCGGCTTTCGATCTGGATATCTGTAAGGCCGTGGCCGTGGCCGTACTTGGCGCCAACGCCAAGTTCACCGTCCTGCCCTTCCGCGATGAGCAGGACGCATTACAGGCCCTCAAATCCGGGCAAATTGCGCTGCTCGCCACCGGCTCGCCGGTTCTGCTCAATGCCGCCAAGACCGGCTTTGGATTTGCCTCTCCAGTCTTTTATGACTACCAGGGCTTTCTCGTCAATAAAACCATGGGAATCGCCTCCCCAAAGGACCTGGCCGGCAAGAAAACTTGTTTCCTCGGAGGCACCGAGATTGAAAACCAGCTCGAGAGTTATATGGCGAGAGAGAAGATGAAGTGGCTGCCCTTTCCTTTTCAAGAGGAAGGCGAGATGGAAGCGGCCTTTATCACCAATAACTGCGCCGCCATCACCGCCGACGTTTCGCAACTGGCTTATGAACGCATCGCTTTCAAGGGCCTGGCCAGAAACTTCGAAATCCTGCCCGAGGTCATCGCCAAAGATCCTCTGGCGCCAACTTATCGCCTTGACGACCCGCAATGGGCAACCATCGTCAATTGGACCGTCGCAGCTTTAGTCCAGGCCGAAGAAAGCGGGGTGACCCAGGCTAATCTGCCGGAGATGAAGAAGAGCGACGATGTGATGGTGCGCCGCCTGCTCGGCACCCAGCGCGGCTACGGCCAATATGTGGGGCTCGACGACGCCTGGGCCGCCCGCGTGATCGAAGCCGTCGGAAATTATGGCGAAATATTCGAGCGCGACCTTGGTTCAGGATCGAAACTCAAATTAGCCCGCGGCCCCAATAACCTCTGGACGCACGGCGGGCTGATGTATGCGGCGCCGATACGGTGAGATGCCCGGCGCTCCCCATCCCCGGTTTCCCGCATCCAATGTTGAACCATGCACGTATTGGCCGCTCTCGCCGGCTTTGCCATCATTCTTATCGTTCTGGGTGACGCCTTTGAGACCATCACTCTGCCCCGCCGCGTCACCCGGAAAATCCGCTTCGCGCGCCTCTACTACCGCTTTGCCTGGCACGTCTGGAGAGCTCTGGTTGGGCGCCTGCGCCAGCGCAAGCGCCGCGACAACCTGCTGGGCTACTTTGGGCCGCTCTCGTTGCTCTTTCTGCTGCTGAGCTGGGCCGCGTTATTGATTGTCGCTTTTGCCTTGTTGCACTGGGCCTGGGGCACCAGGCTTACCGGCACGGTCACCCCCGGTTTCGCCTCGGCGCTGTACTTCAGCGGCACCACCTTTATGACTCTGGGATTGGGCGATCTCACTCCGGTTTCGACCTTCTCTCGCATCCTGGCGGTATGGGAAGCGGGCACCGGATTTGGCTTTCTGGCAATTGTGATTGGCTACCTGCCGGTGATCTATCAGGCCTTTTCGCGGAGGGAAACCAACATATCGTTATTGGACGCCCGCGGCGGTTCGCCCCCATCCGCCGTTGAAATGCTTCACCGCTACGCTGAAACCCGGGCCCTGGGTCAAATAGATATCCTGTTACATGAGTTTGAGCACTGGTCGGCGGAGCTGCTGGAAAGTCACATCTCTTATCCGGTGCTGGCGTACTTCCGTTCGCAACACAACAATGAATCGTGGCTGGCGGCCCTTACCGCCATCCTGGATTTGTGCGCCCTGCTGATCGTTGGAGTCGAGGGCGCCCCCAGCCACCAGGCGCAACTCACTTTTGCCATGGCCCGCCACGCTGCCGTCGATATGTCGCAGGTATTGAACACGCCGCCCCGGCCGCCGCTTCCGGACCGCCTGCCGCCGCCCGAGTTCGAGCGCCTCTGCGCCCTGCTGCGCAGCTATCAGCTCCCATTGCGCGATGGCCCGGCACTCGCCCAAACCCTGGTCGAGCTGCGTCATATGTACGAGCCCTACGTAAACGCGCTTGCCGTGCATCTGATTCTTGACCTGCCCGGCTGGTTTTCCATCGGCGTTCCCGACAATTGGCAGACCAGCGCCTGGGAACGCGCCGCACGCCGCATATCGCGAACCCAGCCGGTCGTGCCCGATGATCACAATTAGCCGCCGGCTCCAGCTCGCTTACTGCCCAATCTTCCTCAGCAATTGACTGACGAGGCTGGCGCGGCGCACCAGGTGCAGATATTGTTCGTAGAATCCGCGGCCCCACTTGGCGGCGGTCGAGTAGCTTTTGTACCAGCGGAAGGTGGGCACCAGTTGCGGGCCGTAGGCGTTATTGAAGCGGCCATAGCCGCTCATGTCGTACAGCGATAAACCATGGTCGGCGGCCCGGCACATCAGCTCCCAGTGCAGCAGATCGTTGGGATGCTGATCCCGGCCCGCCACTTCGCTGGCGGTATCCCACAGGTAGACGGTTCCGTTATCGAAGGGGAACAAACCGGTGGCCACGATCTTCCCGCTTGGGTTGCGAACTCCCAGCGCATAGAGCAGGCCCTTCGGCAGCAGGTGGTGCACAATGGCGCGGGGGAACGATGGCGGAAATGGACAGACCGCGCCTCGCCGCAGCAGCGCCCGCGAGAGCTGGTCGTACAGCCGGTCGCCGGCCTCCGGATCGTCGATCACTTCCAGTCCGTAGCGCAACGCCTTGCGAATGCCGTGCTTGCGGCCATTCGACATGCGCAGCATCATTTGCCGGTGGTCCCGCAAAAGCGGCAAATGATCGGTCCACGTCTGATGATGGCTGAAACCGGCGGCCTCGAACGCCGCATGCGGCATCGCCGGATACTCCAATTCGACGGCCGCCAGGTTTTCTTCCCGGGCAAGCTGTTCGATGGCGCCGACAAATTCGTTGCTGTCGATGCCTTCCGCAAGCAGCGGCCCCAGATAATTGGTATGCCACGAGCGCAAAGGACTTCCCAGTATCCGGAATGGCCCCTTCTGTACGATTCCGCCGCAGAAGTAGCCCACAACGCTTCCGCCCGCGGTGATCGCCCAGTATCTCCACTCCGCATCCTGGCTGTCGGCCAGGCAATCCAGCCAGGCCTGGCGATGAAACACCTGCCTCTGCGGGAAGCCGGCAATGATCGTGTCCCACTTGGCGATTTCCTCCGCCGGCAATGGTTCCAACTGCAGCCGCGAGGTTTTGTAGCTCGAAATTCGCCCGCCACCCATAGTCCGCAACTCTTCCCGCACAACCGTCATCATCTGCATGATATAAGGCGGGTAACCTGGCGCAAGTTCCGAAGGTCACATGGCGGGCGCCGTCCATCGGTCGAACCACTGTAGACTGCGGAGCACCAGATCCCGGCGATGGGGCGATTGCTGGATCATGTGCCCTTCTCCGGGATAAATCATGAATTCCACCGGCACATGCAAGGTCTTCAAGGCATGCCACCACTCATACGACTGCGGCGCCGGACACTCGGCATCGCGGTCGCCCACCAATATGAGCGTGGGAGTCTTCACGTTTTTCACGAACTGAATCGGGCCGCTGCGGGCATAAGTTGCGGGATCGTCGTATACGGATGCGCCGAAATAGGGGATCATCCACTGATCGATGTGATTTTCGCCATAGTAACTGAGCCAGTCGGCGATGCCGGCGCCGGCCACAACCGCGGCAAAGCGATGCGTCTGGGTCTCGGCCCACATGGCCATATAGCCGCCATAGCTCCATCCCCAAAGGCCCACCCGCTTGCCATCGACCGGAAATTCCCGCAGGACCTCGTCCACGCCGGACATCAGATCGCGGAAATCTCCGCCGCCAAAGTCTTTCACGTTGGCGCGCGCGAAGGCCTCGCCTTCGCCATAGCTGCCGCGCGGATTCGGACAAAATACGAAGTACCCCGCCGCGGCAAAGGCCGCCATCGGCGCCCCCGGCCAACCCGCGCTACAGGCCGAGGCCGGCCCGCCATGCGCTTCCACGATCAAGGAAGCTCCCCCCCCCGGCTTGTACTGGCGCGGAGAGAGCACCCATCCCTGCAGCTGCAAGCCGTCGCTCTTCCAGTGCACGCTTCGCTCTTCTCCCCACAGCGGCTTGATCTCCTGATTGGCCCGCGTGATCTGGCGCCACGCGCCCACCGCTCCCGTCCATACCTCCGGAGTATGCAACGCCGACGATCGCACCACCGCCGTCCGCTTGCCGTCACGCGCCAGCGACAGGCTGACCGCCCATGATCCCGACGAAATCAGCTCCGGCCCCTGCCACAGCATCGAGACTTTGCCCTCCGCATCCACCGTCTCCACCGCGGAACCGCCATCAGCCAGAGCCGTGAACAGCACCTTGCCTGTGGATGACCAGGTGAGCCAGGTAGCCGAGGCGGGCATAGTTGGAGTGAGATCCAGCGCCTCCCCTCCGTTCAGCGGCACCCAATAGACATCGCCTCCGATCACCCCTTGATCGCTCATCAGGCCGCTGATGATGGCTACGCTCCTTCCATCAGGCGCAATGCGCGGATTCGCAATCTGTAAAGCCGGCGAAAAGACCAGTTGCATCTTCCCGTCCAATCCCAGCCGGTACAACTTGGCGATCCACCAGTTATTGTCGCCATCGCCTGGCGCCGCCGTCACCACAAAACCCGCACTATCCGGGGCCCAGTCGTACTCATAGACGTACTTATCCCCGGGCGAAACCGCGCGCGTATTGCCGCCGGCAACGTCCACCACCTGAATACGCTGTTCGTAGATCTTTTCTTCCATCACTCCGGAAGCCGGCGCCGCCGGCTGCAGCGGTCCAACACTGCGCGGCGAATCTTCGATCAGCAGCATCGCTATGCTTTTGCCGTCCGGCGACCAGCCCGGGGAGGTGAGATGACCGGTAAAGCCGGTTAACCGCCGGGCTTTGCCGCTACTCAGCTCCGCTACATACAACTGTTGCTGTCCGGATTGTGCCGCATCGGACAGGAAGGCCATCTGTCTGCCGTCGGGAGACCAGGCAATTTCGTCTTCATAGGCCACTCCGCTATCCGTCGCCGTTATCCGCCGCGTCTTGGAGAAGTCAGCCGTATCGGCGACCATAATATTGGTTCCGTGTGCGCCTTCTCCCGGCCGCTTCTCCACCCATGCAACCTGGCTTCCGTCCGGAGAGATGGCGGCCTGGTAATAACTGCGTACCGCGGCCAGCGTTTGCAGAACATCGTCAACCGTTTTGCTTTCGGCGTCGCTCTTCGCCTGCGCCCATAAGCGGGCCGGGCCAATGAGAAGAAGAAAGATAACGAACAGTTTGGGCATAAGAAGTCGTCGGCTGTCGGCCCCGGTGCCTGCCTTGACGTGCCGTGGGCAGGCCTTCGGCCGGTAACGATTAGAAATGTATCAGATAGACCAGTTCCAAAGTTCTCCCCATATTGGCCAAACCCGATTTCAGGGCCCGGCCACGGTCGTCTCCGGACACAAACCCGATTCGCCGCCGCCTTTCCGGTGACGCATGTACCGCCCCTTGTGACCAAACGCACAGCCCGTTGTGCGAAGCCAAAGCTACACTTTTTTCAGCTCTCAGACGGCAAGCATTTTCAAGGAGAGCTTGTTTTGTGGCAGGGACAATGCCCATGGAATCGCGATTCGACAGCCTGCTCAACGCCTATGATCGCTCCCGCCAGAATGTGATCCCGATTCTGCAGGATATCCAGACCCGCTACGGGTATTTGCCGGTGGAAAAACTGGACGAAGTCGCCGGATATCTGCGCATCTCGGTTCACGAAGTGTTCGGCGTCGCCACCTTCTATTCTCAATTCCGCTTTCATCCCCCGGGCAAGCATTGCCTCAAGGTATGCGAAGGAACCGCCTGCCACGTGCGCGGCAGCCAGCTCATTCTGGACGCTCTTGGCCGCCGCCTGGGCATACGCCCGGGCCAGACGACCGCTGACCGCAAGTACGGGCTGGAGCGCGTCATGTGCCTCGGCTCCTGCGCCCTGGCGCCGGCAGTGGTTCTGGATGACACGGTTCATGCCCGCATGACCCAGTCCGGCATCGACCGGCTTTTGGACCAGGAGGAATCGTGACCCTGGCGCAACTCCAGCAGCAGGCCGCTGAAACCTGGGCATTCTTCGACCGCCGCAATCGCCGCCGCGTCCTGATTGGC
>CAZUCM010000175.1:0-6809 GCA_964619235.1 uncultured Terriglobales bacterium | reverse complement strand
GGGCGAAGCGTGGCAGCGGTAGTGGCTGCTCACTTTGCCTGGCAATGGGCATTCGTTGCGCTGGGAGTGCTCAATGTCGTGGGCGCGCTTGCGATCTGGGCATGGCTTCCGGCCGAGCGCCATGCGGCACGGCGTCCCCCCGATGGCATGATCCCGGCGATGTGGCGGCATCTGCACAATCCTCAACTGCTGGCCACGAATGCCGCCGGCTTTTGCCTGTTGTTTTCACTGCTTGGCACTTTCACCTACGTCAACTTTTATCTGGCGGCGCCGCCCTTCGGCTTGAGCACGGGAGCATTGGGATTGATTTTTGCCGTCTATGTGGTGGCGGCCGCGCTTACTCCGCTGGGGGGCCGCTGGATCGACCGGCTGGGACATCGCATCGCTTTTTCCGGGGCTATGATGCTGGCAATCTCCGGCTGTCTGCTGACTCTGGTGCACAATCTGGTGACGGTCATTGCGGGACTGGCGATCTTCTGTACCGGACTTTTTATCGCGCAGTCATCCGCAAGCGCCTATATCGGCATAGCGGCCAGGAGCGCCAAAGCCGCGGCCGTAGGCCTTTACGCCACCTCTTATTATCTCGGCGGAAGCTTTGGAGCCGCGATTCCCGGGGTGAGCTGGTCCCGCGGCGGATGGCCGGCCTGCGTGTGTCTGATCGTGGGCATCGATCTGGCCACAATTACGTTGGTATGGTTTTCCTGGCCGAAGCGCACGGAAGCCGCATTGGAAAGCGTTTCCGCAGTGGCGGAACTTGACGCCACAGCCGGCGGATTGGGCGATTAGCGCACTTCCGAACCGCGATCGAGAACAATCTCAGGCATACATCTGTTCGACCAGTTGGCAGAGCTGCGGGTGCCGGTCGTACTGGTGAACCACGGCGGCCGGCTGGCCGTCACTGCCGATTACCTCGTTCTGCGAGTTCACTTTCAGCGCCTCCTGCGGGACATAATGCAGGGTCAACACACGCTCTCCATTTTCGACCGTACGACAATCGCGTAACAGGTTGCCGTGCACCAGCACGTTGTGCATTCCCTGATCGACGCCCTGTACCAGGTCTCCGGAAAGCGAATACTCCAGGGCGGCAAGCTGCATGCCAATCAGGTATTCGAGTATGCCGCTCCAGCTGCCCAGGGTGGTTCCCGCACAGGAGATTCTCTGGTTGGCGAGTCTTGCCAGCGCCGCTTCTCCGGCAACCTCGCGTATCCATGCGGAATTGTATGGACACGTGCCCAAAGTTTTGGATTTGTCTTCCAGAAATACCAGCAGTTCGGCGCGCGGCTCCGGCAAAAAGGGATCGCGCTGAAAAAACACATCCCGAATGTCGCTGATCAGCACGAAGTCATACGACTGGCCGGCCGCGTCCAGCCCGGCAAGAAAGTTGTAATAGCGAAAGAACCTTCCCAACATCATGTCGAAGGGAGGAGGCACATCCTTCCACTCCGCGGCGGTTACGCGGTACTGCCGGAAGAGCGCGTTCATATCCTCGTCCAGCCCGGTGACAAACAGGACAATGTCCCCGGTGTAACCCGATCTCCGCAGAGAGCATAAGAACGGCTCGACCTGGGCACGGCGATAGTTGGCAGCCAGGCCGATCACCAGATTCCGCCCCTTGCGCGCCGTCAACGGGCCACGCGCGCGAATCACCGCAAGCTGGCGCCGCAGGAACTCGCTGTCATGAGACACACCCTCGGATCGTTTTGCAGACGCCTGCAGGAATCGCTCCAGGTTACTGGCGGCGATGGTGTTGCCGGCATCAAGCGCCAATGCCCGGCGAACTCCCTGCTCGGCCTCCTTGAATCTTCCAATTTGAAACTGCGCCGTCGCCCAATCATTCCAGACGACGCTGGTCTCATGTTTTTGCAAAGCATGTTTGAACCAGATCACCGCCTCATTCAGTTTTCCCTGGCGGAAAGCCTCCAGCCCTTGCTCATGCAAAGTCTTGAAGAGTGTCTCCGGGGTTACAGCGGCGTTGGGCTCCAGACCGGCACTAGCAGGTAGCGGCGAGGCTGCGGCAGCTTGCGCAGTCCGCCGGGTAAGTCCGGACTGCACCGGGGCGAGCGACTGTGCGCCTGGATGTTCCTGCTCCCAAAGCAGCGTCTGATACATGCTTTCCATCATGTAGTACCAGTGGATGGAGGGCACCGACTGGCGAAACAACTGCAATATCGTCGCGACGCCGCCGGAGCCAGGCCCTTCCTCCAGCAACGGTTCAAATTCGACTTCATCAAATCGGGCCAGGGCCTCGACGGTCCGCTCCACTTCCTCCCGGCCGCGATCGAGAAATTCGCGCAGGGGAGCCAGCGCGGAATGATCGAGCTGTTTGACCGGAACCGGCAAGCGCCATTCGTTCAGGCATCGGGGATGGCGCCGGAGCATGTAGACGTAATCCCTGCCATAGACACGCGAGCGGCGAATCAGATTGGGAACGGCATATGGAAGATGGTCGTGCCAGGCGCGCGCGGCGGGGTGGTAGAGTACTCGCCAACCGCGTTCGTCCAGACGAATCCCTAACTCCGTGTCCTCACTCAGCAGATAGCTTCCATCAAACGATCCGGCCTGCAGCACGGCATCCCGCCGAATACTTAAATTGCAGGTAATAAAAAAGGAATAGGAATAAATCGTTCCGGACTTCAAGCTGGCGAAGGGAAACATAAAGTCGTCGGTCGCCATAAAGTGCGTCAGCGCCCGTTTGCGCGCTGCCGGCGGATATTCGAAGCTGCCCAGCACCGCCAGCGATTGTCCTGCGGCCTGCCGCTGCATGCGAAGGTGCTCTTCCAGCACGGTTGGTTCGCAGATGGTATCGTCGTTCATCAGGAGCAGAAACTCTCCGGCGGCCCGCTGCACCCCGTGCTTGCGCGCCGTTCCCGTCCCGGAATTCACCTGATGCAAATAGGTGACAGGCAGGCGCCCAGTGAATTGCGCTACCAGCTCCCGGCTCCCGTCGGTCGAACCGTCGTCAATCACAATCACTTCAAAGCGCTCGCGCGAGAGCGTCTGCTTTTCCAGGGCACGCAGGCAACGATCCAGGATTACACGCCGGTTGTATGTGGGAACAATAACGCTGATCTCCGGCAAACTACGTTCCTGATTGCAGGCGGTCTGGCCTGCCCCATCCGCCGGCGTGGCGCCGGTTCGGTTTTCCCAGTTCTGGTCCTGCGGCATGGAATCCTCTCGGTAACGCCCGTTCTGCCTTTCAGGCACAGGCGTTTTGACAAAGTACGACCGGAACATAGATGCAAGTCCTCTTCCATTCTCAAGAAACGTGTGGCGGCGGCGGTTCGCCGGCATCGATATGCGGGCTGGGAGGCTAATGTCACTTACTTTTGAGGTCTGGGATTAATTCAAACCGCCAAATCAATTGTCATCCTGCCTGCCCCGGCTTGTCGTGGGAGCGAAGCGAAGCAGCTGCTGTCTCGTGCATGTGCAAGAAAAGGCAGGTTCTTCGCTTCGCTCAGACTGACAAGTGTTTTGGTTTTCATAAACTTGAAATTCCAAAGCAGGTGACATTGGGCCGGGAGGCCCGTGCACACAGGAGAAGCGCCGGTGCTATGGGAGTGGATGCACGCAGTACAACCGGCGGAAGGGCGGAGCTATGCTACCGGGCAATACGATTAGAACGTGATTAGAACTTCAAAGACGGATGAGAAAACATTCACCGCCGATCCCATGGCCACACGATCTGAAATTCATCCGCTATCCACGCGCCATCGCCAGCCATCCCCGGTAGCATAGCTGCGTTCCCAACCACACCAGCCAGACGGAAATCGCGGCTCGCAGCACGCGCTTCGGGAACATTCCGGCCATGTAGGCTCCGGCGATTCCTCCGACAACTCCGCCGGTGATCAACCGAATCAGGACCTGTGGATCGTAGCTGCCCTGTGCAAAATGAAAGCCGCCGCCGATCAGGGCTACGACAAAGCCAAACATAAGGTCGGTGCCCACAATGTCGGGAGCAGCCAAGGTCGTCAACTGCATCAGCGCGATCGTTCCCAGAGCTCCGGCGCCGGCGGAGGAAAAGCCCACCTCCCAGCCGATTACGGTGGCGGCCAGAGCCAGCAGGACATAACGATTGCGCTCTCCGCTTCTCTCCAGCTTCAGTGCCATTCGCAACAGCGTCAGGGAGGCGGAGATAGCGACGATAAAGCCCACGACGGCAAGCACAATTCCGCTCTCCGATTTGAGTCCCTGCAGCAGGATGGATCCGCCGATGACACCGGGCACCCCGCCCAGCAACAGATAGCGCAAGGCGCGGAAATCCACCTGTTTCCGCCACAGATAGACCGGCACCGCGGTGGTCTTCACCACCACGCCGAAGATCAGCGCCGTGCCCACGGCAACCGCAGCCGGCATGTGCAGAAACAGGATCAGCACCGGAGCGGTAATTACGCCACCACCCACACCGGTCAGTCCGATTCCGAGCGCGATAAGAAATCCGATGACGATTTCCACTTACTTGCCCTCCGCGAAGGTGTGAATACCGCATTCCAGCTTGCGTCCCGCCCAGCGCCCGGAGCGCTGGTCTTCCGCGCTCAACGGCAGACTGGTACAGGGCTGGCAGCCAATGCTGGGATAGCCCTGGTCGTAAAGGGGCAGCGTGGGAATTTGCCGCTCATGCTGAAGGCGCCACAGCTCTTTCCAACTCCAGAACGCCAGTGGATTCACCTTGGTGAGCTTCTTTCCACTGGGCAGCGTGTGCGGCTCAACCAGCTGCAACTGCGCGCGCGTCGGCGACTGCTCGCGCCGCAACCCGGTGAACCACACATCGAAGTTCTCCAGACCGCGCAGCAGCGGCTGCACCTTGCGCAGTTGGCAGCATTTGTCCGGCGCCGTCTGGTATAACTTACCGAACGCGGCCTCCTGCTCGGCCACCGTCTGCGGCGCTTCCAGATTCACCAGGTTCAAATCCCATTCGGCTACCATGCGGTCGCGATACGCATACGTTTCCGCAAAGTGATAGCCGGTTTCCAGAAACAGGACCGGTATGCGCGGTTGAATTTTGCGCACTGCATCCAGCACGATCATGTCTTCCAGCTGGAAGCTGCAGGTGAGGCAGGCTCCGGGCACCGGCCTCAGAAGAAAGTGGCCCACCAATTCCTCGAGGCTGAGGGCGTTATAGTCCACGCTGGCGTTATGGCTATCCGACATGATTCGATCCTCTTTGCCTGCCCTCTACTCGCGAGGCGGACTTTTTCTGCCGCGCCTGCGGCACCGGATAATTGATGAATCCCAAACTGAAGCGCTTACCAAAACTCTTGCGCATGCAACTCCAGCTAACGACCGCCTCTAAATTCCCTCACCCGTTCCCAGTCTGCTGTTGCGAATGACGCCATCGGCTTCCAGGAGCGCACAGATTTCTTCGGCAGCGCGCTCGTCTTCCGGACTCAAGGTTTCGGGCACAACATCGAAGAAGTGCCGGTTCCCGGCCAAATCCCGGGCACGCTCGCGCTCTTCCCAATCGAATACCGGAGCGGTGAAGATGGAAATCAAGCCGGCGGCTTGCAGCAATTGCGCCAGTTCCGGCAGGATCCGGCTGTCGCCGGAGTCGGCCAGCACATGCACCTGGCATCCGCGCTCGAACAGCTTGCGCTCCAGCACATAGGCCAGGCTTTCCCGTGCGGTCAGCCAGATGGTGGCGGGATAGTGCCCCGCCCGCGCATGCCGTTCCGCCGGCGTGAGGCGCGTGGCCTCCACTTTCAGCAGTGCCGAGCGCAGCTTCCGGTCTTCTTCCGCTTCCGTTTTTTCCTCAATCATCCCCGCGGCCAGCGTGGCGTTGGAAATGGGATCGATGAGAATGAAGCTGCCCGTCGAACGATTGGTGCGGTAAGCATCGAAATAGAGCGGGCGGCTGGCCTCGATGGTTACGGCGGCAATATCGTTCATCCGCACATCGCCCGCTCCGCCGTCGGCGCCTTCCGCCGCGGCCTGCCGGGTGGAGACTTGCTCCAGGGTTTCCACGTCCACCTTGTGATGCAACACGCTGACGCTGGCGGGCACCTGTTGGGTGGTGTGTTTCAGTAGATACGGCTGGTTCAGCCGCAGTGGCTGCTCGTTCATCCATACCAGCCTGGCCTGGAAGCTACGCGAAACATGCGGTAATTGTTGCGGGTTCACCAGCATGTCGCCGCGGCTGATGTCCAATTCGTCTTCCAGACATACCGTGGCCGGCATGGGGGCGAAGGCCTCCGTCAGATCTCCATCGAAACCAGGCAGCGCCTTCACGCGGCTGGTACGGCCAGAGGGCAGGACCATCACCGTATCGCCGGGACGAATCGTGCCGGAAGCCACCTGCCCGGCATAGCCGCGGAAATTGAGGTCGGGCCGCAGAACGTATTGCACCGGAAAGCGCAGGCTGACCGCGGGATAACGGTGCGCCAGCGGCGTAGTCTCCAGATGTTCCAGCAGGCTTTCCTGCTGGTACCAGGGCATTTTTGCGCTGCGCTGCACAACGTTATCGCCTTCCAGCGCGCTCACCGGAATAAAGGCGGCGCCGGAGATTCCCAGTTGCTTCAGGTAGGCGCTGAATTCCGCATGAATCCGGGAGAATACCTGCTGGTCGTAACCGACCAGATCCATTTTGTTAACCGCCACCACCACTTGCGGAATCCCCAGCAATGCGGCGATGTATGCATGCCGCTTGGACTGCGGCAGCACGCCGTTCCGCGCGTCGATCAGAACGATGGCCAGGTCGGCGGTTGAGGCGCCGGTCGCCATGTTGCGCGTGTACTGCACGTGCCCCGGAGTGTCGGCGATGATGAATTTCCGCCGCGCCGTGGCAAAGTAGCGATAGGCGACGTCGATGGTAATTC
>CAZUCM010000174.1:0-6821 GCA_964619235.1 uncultured Terriglobales bacterium | reverse complement strand
AGCGGAATCACCGCGCCGCGGCGCCCGCCGAAAAGAATGGCGTCGATGGGCACGCCGTTGGGATCTTCCCATTCCGGAGCAATCACCGGACATTGTCTGGCCGGCACGGTGAAGCGGGCGTTGGGATGAGCCGATTTGCGACCGCTGTGGGGCGTCCAGGGACGGCGCAGCCAGTCCATCAGCTGCGCCGGCTTTTGCTCGGTCATGCTTTCCCACCACACGTCGCCATCAGGGGTGAGGGCGCAGTTGGTGAAGATGGTGTTCTTGACGGCGGTGAGCATGGCGTTGGCGTTCGACTGCATGCTGGTACCCGGGGCCACGCCAAAGAATCCGGCTTCCGGGTTAATGGCACGCAAGCGGCCGTCGGCCCCAAACTTCATCCAGGCAATGTCGTCGCCCACGGTTTCCACCTTCCATCCCGGGATGGTGGGAGTCAGCATGGCCAGATTGGTTTTGCCGCAGGCGGAAGGGAAAGCTCCAGTGATGTACTTCACTTTGCCTTCCGGATTGGTGAGCTTCAGGATCAGCATATGCTCGGCCAGCCAGCCCTCGTCGCGGGCCTGGACCGAGGCAATACGCAGCGCATGACATTTCTTGCCCAGCAGAGCGTTTCCGCCGTAACCGGAGCCGTACGACCAGATTTCACGCTTCTCCGGAAAATGGCAGATGTATTTGTGCTGCGCATTGCAGGGCCAAGGGGAATCCTGCTCCAGCGGAGCCAGGGGAGCGCCGATGGAGTGCAATCCTTTCACGAACTTGCCGTCGACGCCCAATACCTCGAGCACCTTGGCGCCTACGCGCGTCATGGTGTGCATATTGGCTACAACGTATGGGGAATCGGAGATCTCTACGCCGATGTTGGCAATGGGGGAGCCAATCGGTCCCATGCTGTACGGGATGACGTACATCGTACGGCCAACCATGCATCCCCGGTACAGGCCGGTCAACTGCTCTTTCATCTTCGCCGGATCTTCCCAGTTATTGGTGGGACCGGCCTGATCCTTCTGCTGCCAGCATATGTATGTGCGGTCTTCGACCCGCGCCACGTCGGCGGGATTGGAACGCACAAGAATACTGTTGGGGCGCTTTTCCGGATTCAACGGAATCGCTGTGCCCGTCTGGATCATGAGGCGCATCATCAACTGATATTCCGCCTCGGAGCCATCGCACACGTGCACTTCGTCGGGCGTGCACATTGCCGCTATTGTTTTGACCCATTGGGCCAGTTCTTTGTTCTTGATATGACTGCTGACTAGAGCTTCCGGCTCCGTTGACGGCGTCGGACTGGACATAGCCATTCTCCTAAGTAATTTTCCGATTAGTGTCTGAAAGGCCTCCCGGCTACAGGCCTAATACTCTTCCCTGCCGGGCTCACAGGCTTACTACCTTTTTTGAATAAGTACCCTTAGGGCTTTAAGAAACGAGATTCCCGCATAAATCACTACCAATTTAGATTCTCATACGATAGTGGAAACGCGCTAGGGGGTACATCCCGCGATTTCCAGTTGCGGCCTAACTGTTTTTTGGAACTGTCCTGGACCCTTCCGGGTAACCCTTTGGCGAGCTAAGTACCATTAGATCCTAGACTTAGCCGAGCGTTCTTCTTCTACCAGTTGCTCCAGGTGCACTAAGACGTCGGCTATGGACAATGTGTGCATCTCGCGCCCACCGTTCTCACCACTTTCCACCACGTGCTTGAGGTAGTGTCCGGCAATCTGCACGGCCATGGGGTCTGAGATGGTCTTTCCGCTCCGGCGGTTGTACTCATCCCACGCAGGATGAGGCAGCGCCAGCCATGCCGTCTGGCCGTCCACCAGGAATTTGATGTCGACTGCATCCGCATGGCGGGTAGCTATGGCAAGAATCAGCGCCTGATAAACGCAGTGAATGCGCCTTCCCGACCAACGATCGATGGCATAAAAGTCCGCGTACATACTCGATGAACAAACTATATCCGGTTCCGGCACACCCCCGCAATCGGCGATTTCAAAGAACCTCAGGGCAACCGAATAGCTTTAGAATGGTCTGGTGCGTAAATACTGGGAAAACGCGGCGGCGGAGACAGAGATGCCGAAAGGCGTGCGCGTTCCCGCAGCCTGCCGGATCGGCCGCTTGAGTATTGCTCCGGCTACGGTGCTGGCGCCCATGGCAGGAATTACCGACACGGTATTCCGGCAGTTCATACGCCAATTGGGCGGCTGCGGCCTGGCCATGACCGAGTTCACCTCCGCCGATGGAATGCTGCGCAAGGGAGACAAAAAAGCGCAGCAGTATCTGCACTTCTATCCGGATGAACATCCGATCTCGGCACAGCTGTTCGGCAGCCGGCCGGAGGTTCTCTCCGAAGCGGCGCGGCGCATCGAGCAGCTTGGCTTCGATCTGGTCGATTTGAATCTGGGCTGTCCGGCCAAGAAAGTGGTCAAATGCAATGGCGGTTCCGGCTTGCTGCGCGACTTGCCGCTGATCCAGCGCATCTTCGAAGCCGTGCGCGCGGCGATCCGCATTCCGTTCACGGTGAAGTTTCGTTTGGGCTGGAACGACCAGGAAATCGTATGCGTCGAACTGGCGCGGCTGGCGGAGAATTGCGGACTCGATGCGGTGGCTCTGCATGCCCGCACGCGCGAGCAGGGATATGGCGGCCAGGCGCAGTGGGAGTGGATCACCCACGTCAAAGCCGTCCTCAATATCCCGGTGATCGGCAACGGCGACATCCGTTCTCCGGAAGATGCGGTCAGTATGGTGGCACAAACCGGATGCGATGCCGTCATGATCGGCCGCAGCGCCGCCTCTAACCCCTGGATCTTTCGCCAGATCGCCGAGTACACTGCGACCGGCGCTTACCGGCAACCCAGCGAGGCGGATCGCTACCGCATGATCAAGACCTACTACCGGATGCTGGTGGACGAGGAGGTTCCCAACGCGCTGGGCAAAATGAAGCAGTTTGCCTCCTGGTTCACCCATGGCGTCCGCAATGGCGCCATCCTCCGCAAAGCCGTTTACGGCGCCAAAGCCGAAGCAGCCGTGCTGGAATCGGTGGACAGCTTTTTTGCGGCTGTCGAGCAATGAAGAACACGCTAAGCGCCAAGCTACAAGCCGGAGGCGGTTCCTCCCGGCTTGCAACTTGAGGCCTGTTGCCAGCCGCTGTCCTGGCTTACATGCGTTTCCAGAGTTGCTGATTCGGGAGCGAGATTCGCGTTCTGACACAACAGTTCGCTGCCGTTGTTCATCCAAGGCTCCATGAGCGACCCCACAACCGCAAATGCAACGCCGCAAGCCATACTGGAAATTGCCTGGGCTTTCAGCCGTACGCGCGTGCTGATAAGCGCGGTAGACCTGGATTTGTTCACGCATATAGAGGAAGGCTGCCACACCGCCGAGGAGATCGCCCAGGCGGCGGGCGCGCCTGTCCGCGGCGTCCGCATGCTGCTGGATGCTTTGGCCGCCATGAGCTTGTTACAAAAGGCAAGCGGCCGCTATGGGCTTACCGAAGCCTCCGGGCATTTTCTGCGGCGTAACAGTCCCAATTACCTCGGCGGCCTGGTGCGGCACATCGATCAAATCGAAGCCAACTGGATGAAGTTAACCGCAACCGTACGCACCGGCCGGCCGGCGGTGAAAGTGGAGTCCGGGGAAGATCAAGGGGAGTTTTTTTCGCAGTTCGTGGGATCGCTCTATGCATTGAACGCTCCCGCCGCGGAAGCCGTTGCCCGCCATGTGCTGGAGCAGTTCCCCGAGGGCCGCATCATACGGGTGCTGGATATCGGCGCCGGATCGGGAGTATGGGGCTTTGCCTTCGCCAAGCTCAATTCACGGGTATTCGTCACCGTCGCCGACTGGCCCAAAGTGATTGAATCGGTGACTAAGGCCGTCGCCCGGCGCCAGGCCGTGGAAGGGCAGGTGGACTATCTGCCCGGCAATTTCCGCGAAACGGTTTTTCCCGAAGGACGCTACGACGTCGTCATTCTGGGGCATATCTGTCATTCCGAGGGCGCGCAAAATACGGCTCGCCTGCTGGCCAGCGCACGCCGGGCATTGCAACCCGAAGGACAGGTGGTAATCGCCGAGTGGACGCCCGATCCGCAGCGCGCAGAGGCACAGTTCCCCCTGCTCTTCGCCGTCAATATGCTGGTGCATACGGAGAGCGGCGACACATTCACCTTCGAGGAGTATCGCAACTGGCTGGAAGAAGCGGGATTCCAGGACGTCACTCAGGTGGACATCCCGGCTCCGTCACCGCTGATTGTTGCCCGCCGGAAGGCAGCCGCGACCAAAGCAGCGTGACTACCGCAACCGGCACCAGGCTTATAGCGGCAAGCCGGAAGCGACCGCCTCCGGCTTGCCGCTGGAAGACTTGTGCCTGAAGCTGCTTACGCCGCTTTGCCTATGCGGGCGGATTCTTGAAGGCGTTTGTTTACGGCCTCCCAGTTGATAACGTTCCACCACGCTTGCAGGTATTCGGCGCGGCGATTTTGATATTTCAGATAATAGGCATGTTCCCATACGTCGTTGCCGAAGATGGGAACGTAACCCTGCAGAATGGGACTGTCCTGGTTGGCGGTGGTGATAATCTCCAGCCGGTTGCCCTTGCTCGCCACCCAGACCCAGCCGCTGCCGAATTGCTTGGTGCCGGCATCATTGAACTTCTGCTTAAAGCCTTCGATCTCGCCAAAGGTGCTCTTCAGGGCGTCGGCGATTTGTCCCTGGGGCGCTCCACCGCCACCGGGCTTCATGATTTCCCAGAACATGGTGTGATTCACGTGCCCCCCGCCGTTATTGCGCACGGCGGTTCGTATGTCTCCCGGCAGGGTATTCAGATTCCTGAGCAAATCGATGGCGGACTGGCTTTGCAGGTCAGGGTGCTTCTCCAGGGCGGCATTCAAGTTCTTTACGTACGCCGCGTGGTGCCCATCATGGTGCAAATGCATGGTTTGACTATCGATGTAGGGTTCCAGGGCCGCGTAGTCATAGGTTAAAGGGGGTAGTTCATGAGCCATAGCCGTGTGTTATTCCTCCTGTTCAACCTTTAGATAGATGCGCGTCACGGCGGGGGGATGCGTAAAGTCTCAATTCCCCGCAAAACCATGGACATCTAAATTGCCGGGCGAGGAATCCCTTAGATAAGAATTCAAGAAGGGTGGGCTTTCATGAAGATCATATTCCGTCCAAATTTTGCTCCTCAAGGAACCTTTGCCCCCCGAAAAATCGTCGTCTCCTCGAGAAAACCGGCTCCTCCGCCGCCGCCTGAGCAGGACATGCGGCACAGGAACGGTATGGCCGAAGGAGAAAAGCGGGGAGGAAAAGGCATGTTGGCAACCATAAAACACGACATCCGGCAGGGCGCAATCGTACTCGGCGGTATCGGATTGGGCGCCGGCTTGATGTATCTGCTCGACCCGGACCGCGGCCGCAGGCGGCGCGCCACCGCGCGCGACCAGATGGTGGAAATGCTGCACGAGGCCGCCGACACCTTCCAGAAGGGCGTACGCGACCTTAACAACCGGGTTTCCGGACGGTTGATCGGAGCGGCTTCCTCCTTGATTCCCGACAAGGTCGGGGACGATGTGCTGGTAGAGCGCATCCGCACCGCTCTGGGACACGCAGTCGCGTATCCGCAAGCGATTACCGTGAGCGCCGTCGAAGGGCAGGTGAATCTCGCCGGCCACGTGCTGCGGGAAGATCTGCCGCGCCTGATGACAGCCCTGGGGAAGATGCGCGGGCTCCGCAGTGTAACCGACCAACTGACGGTGCACGAAAAGGCGGGCGAGGTTGCGGACATGCAGGGCAAGCCCAATCGCGTCTCCGAACCGGCGCCGATACTGCCGCGCTGGTCTCCGGCTGCCCGCTTGGGCACAGCGGCGGCCGGCGGCTGGCTGGCTCTTTACGGCTTGCAGCGGCGCAGCTTTACCGGCCTGGGATTGGCGGCCGTAGGCCTCAGCGTGGCGGCGCGGTCGCTGAAGAAGCCGCCATCGCATAGTTTTGCCGCCGGCAATCAGTTCGAACGCGGCGTCGACCTGCAGAAGACCATCACCATTGATGCCCCGGCCGATCGCGTTTATCGCATGCTGTCCGATTTCGAGAATTTCCCGCTGTTCATGTCTCATGTTCATGAGGTCAAGAAAGTCGAGGACAGCCTCTATCGCTGGACCATAGTCGGTCCTGGCGGAGCCACTGGCCACTGGGACGCCGAGATCGTCCGCAACGTTGCCGACCAGCTTCTGGAGTGGAAGACGCGGCCGGGCGCCATCGTGGATCATGCCGGCATCGTGCGTTTGGATCCGACACCCTTTGGCGCTACCCGGATGCATATACGCATGTCGTATCGTCCGCCGCTGGGCCGCTTCGGCATTGGCATGGGAGATCTGTTCAACCTGTACCCCAAACGCATGCTCGACAAGGACCTCGCCTGTTTCAAATCGCTGCTGGAACACGGCAAAACCACCGCACATCATCATAAGGTGCGGTTGAGCGAGCTTCACGCAAGCTAGTGTCGGAGAGCGTCACCCATCTCACCTCCCCGGTCTGCCGCATAGGGCAGGCCGCGGAGGTGTGGGGTGCAGACTCATTCCCAAAATACTCTGCGTGCCCTGCCCGGCTCCCAATGCCTTCCGATCCGCGTTGATCTGCGGCTAAAAACTTCGCCGGTTGTTGTAGAATCGGCGCAGTTTTATAGCAGGCTGGAGTTATAGATCTTTCACCGCTGTAACTTGTAGCGCCGACCTCCAGGTCGGCTGTCGGTGCGGACTCCAGTCCGCACCCTGCAAGCATCTGCGCGGGCGTGGACGCCCCCGCGACAGCCGGTCTGGAGACCGGCGCTACACCGG
>CAZUCM010000173.1:0-6833 GCA_964619235.1 uncultured Terriglobales bacterium | reverse complement strand
CAGCGGCAGATCCCGGCGCTCGGAAGTTTCAACCACCACCGCCGTCTTGCCGAAATTCGTACTCAGGAATATGAGGCCGGTGGCCAAGACGAGTCCCGCGGCTCCAGCCGCCAGCCAGGTCTTTGTTATCTTCATTCGAAGCCCATTCCAATTGCGGTCGAGTTTTCCATAACCCACTAGTTGTGCCACAAACCTGTCCCCATGAACACTGGGGAACAACCTGCCCAGTATGAAATTACCGGCTTCTAAGGGGAAAGTACTTAGAGCAGTCGTTGGCCGTCCACGGCCAGCCAGAACAAGTTGGTCTTTGGTGGTTGGCGGACCATCGCTGGTGGCCGGAGAACGTGGAACGAGTTTCCGGCGGGGACAGCTGCCTAGCGTTTCCGCGGGCGCTTTTGCGGGCTGGGCATCGTATCGTCGTTCGGAAGGTCGGCTAACTTGCCATAATCCATTTTCAGAACCCGGTCGGCGATGTGGAAGTAACGGTCATCATGGGTCACCACGACAATCGTTTTTCCCGCGCTCTTCATCTCCGGCAGCAGGGTTTCGTAAAAGTAGTTGCGAAAGGGAGGGTCCTGGTCGGCTGCCACTTCGTCAAAAACATATACCGGCTTGTCCTCCAGATAGGAGACCACCAACGCCAGGCGTTTGCGCTGCCCGGTCGAGAGCAGGATATTGCTGAAGCGGCCATCGGCAAAAGCCGTCTTCTGGGATATTTCCATCCTGCGCAGCAAATCATTGACGCGTTCCGGTGTAGCGTCCCGCAAGCCATGCAATTTGTCGAACAGATGAAAATCCGAGAAAATGGCCGAGAATAAATTGCGGTAGGACTGGATGTTGGCCGGCCCGATCTCGATGCCATCGATCCGGATGCTCCCTTCGGCCGGCCAGTAAAGAGCGGTGAGCAGCTTCAGGAAGGTCGTCTTGCCGCTGCCGTTGCCGCCGACGAGGAAGAGGATTTCTCCTCGCCGCACTTCGCCATCGATGGGGCCAACCTGGAACAGGGCGTTACCCTCGGCATCCCGATAGCTGAAGGCGATTCCCGCAAACTGAATTGCGTTGAACGAGCTCAGGTCGGTCCGGGGGGAGGATTCCTGTTCGGCGGATTTCGCCAAGCCCTCATCGAGCGTCGCTTCCAGGCGCTGCAGATTATCCACCGTTACATTCGTCTGCGCCAGCAGGGGGATCATAGAGACGATATTGACCAGCGGTCCGAAGAAATACAGGATGGCGGCGACGATCTTGGTGGCCGAGCTGGAAAAGGTGGTTGCGATCACGGGAAGCACGAAGGCGATCGCCCCCAGCAGGATGACGAAAAACATTTCGATGAAGATCTGATTATTCGAGAACTCAATCATGACGCGCGTGCGCACATCCTGCACCTGCCGGGTGGTGGTCTGGAACTCTTCGAATACGTCGTCGCTTTTCCGTTGATTGATGCGGAGTTCCTTGAACCCCTTCAGCAAGCCGTTGAGGGAGTCGAATAGCCGGTCTTCATGGATCGATGCATCCTGCAAGCTGTGCTCGTAGCCCGCGCGGCTGCGGAAGTATTTGACCGCGCCACCCGCGATCAGGAGGAGACACAGCAGCATGGCGACCGGCGATACCGCGGCCATATAAACCAGGACGAAGACAATCATGACCACGCCCTGGGCGGCGGCGAACAACGGGCGCGCCGCCTGGCCGATGGCCGAGGTGTCGCGGCTGATCCGGGCATGCATGTCGGCCTCGCCGATGGATTCCAGGGTCAGCAGGTCGGAGCGCCGGATCTTGTCGGCCAGCCGCAGACGCACGCTGGAGATTGCGGCCTCGACCATCCGGGTCGATTCATAGAGGATGTAGCGCAGCGAATAGACGAACAGGGCGATGGACAGGCCAAACATGACGAAAAGCCGCCAGGTCGGGCCGCCGGTCTTCAAGTCGTCGACCGCGGCGTTGATCACCGCCAGATTCAGCGCATTGGCTACGCCGGAGGCTGCCGTCAAGATCAGCAGCTTCCGGTCCAATGCATGGGTTTCGCGTTGCAAAAAGGCAAGAATGCCGAAGCGCTCTAAAACGTTCATGCGGTACGTACCCGATCGCGCAAGATATTTTTTCCCGCAGCAATGCCTGGACCTGGAGACCCCAAAGTCTTGGATGACAATTTTCCGGCGGGTGGCCTATCCTTTGAGGCTTTCCGCTTTCCGATTGCCGTGGATGCCGTTGGTCTTTCCCGCATTCTGTTCCTAATGACGCCCGGCGGCGTTACGCGGCATTCGATTTCAGCAATTGCGGCCGGGCCCAAAGCTCTGCCGCCTGGCGCAGCATTTCCGCTTGTCCTGCTGCCGGAAGCGGCGGCCAGAGCAGACCCAGCCGCGCCAGCAGGCCCTGCGTGCGTTCGGAGACAATCTCCAGCCGGCGCGACCGGGATTGCGGCGACACGCCTTCATAGAGACGAAAGTTCTCCAAGGTCTCGGTGAGCGCGGCATCGATCCCGGGTTCATCTTCATCCACCGCCGCTTCCAGCCGCTCCAGGAAAGCATCGAAGCTGCATGCACGAACACCCGGGGCCGCGGTGACAAAGGCGGCCAGGGTATCCCGGCGGGAATTTTCCAGATGATGGGTTTCGTTGCTCAGATCGGCCGCGCCCGCCAGCAGCACCAATGCGCGCGCCACCAGATCCACATGACAGAGCCATAAATGCGCATCGTCCGGGACAACGCCCAGGCGGAGGAAGGCGGCCAACTGGCGGAAGAAGGCGTTTTCTTTGATATTGAATTGCAGCGGACCGCCTTCGGCGGCAAACACTATGTTGCCCACCCGGTGGATGCAGGCATTGGCGAGATACTGCCGGGCTGCGACGACCAGCCGCTCGGCCTCCTGCTTGCTCCGGAGATAATAGTTCTCGTCCAACACTTCGGGCGCCGAGTCATATTCGGTAAAGAGCCGGAAGCCCTCTTCCGGGGCTTTGCCACATACGGATAGTGTGGAGACAAAGTGAAAATCCGCCGGATTCGCGGCGCGGTGGGCCGCCAGTTTCAGCAACCGGCCAGTGGCGGCGACGTTATCGGCATGGAACTCGCGATCATGGCCGAAATGTTTCACGTTGGCGGCGCAGTGGAAAATCGCGTGCAGGCCGTCCGCCAGGCGCTCATAGGCTGGGGAGGAAAGGCCAAAACCATCCTGGCGCAAATCGCCCGCTAATACCGTAAGACGGGCATCATCTCGCAATTCGATACTTTTTTCACGGCCAAAGTAATGGCACAGAGTCTCGCCCAGGCGGGCGCGGGCGGTGCGATCATCGGCGCCACGAACCAGAACGCTAACCTTACGCTGGGGGTCGTTCAGCAGCTCGCGCAGGAGATAGCTGCCGAGATAGCCGGTGCCGCCGGTCAGCAGAACCCGCCCATAATCCCGGCGCTTCCCCGCTCCGGCCTGCCGGTAAGATTGGTTTCGCATTTCATAGCAGCGCCACGCGGCGGTCAGGGCCGCATCGCGCCCGGCCTCATATTCGGCAAGGCCGCTCCGGTAGCCGTGCCAATGCCGGGCGGCGGATTGAAGCACCGCCCGCAGATGCTCGGGCCGCGGCCGGCAGGTGGCGGCAAATTCCGCCAGGCGGGGATGCTCGTACAGATCGTTGATGGCGCAATGAAATGTGCGCCGAATCTGATTGACTACGGCGATGGCCCGCAGGCTGTCGCCGCCAAGGTCGAAGAAGTTATCCTCGCGGGTGATGAATGCGCAGTCCAGGTGCTCCGCCCACACTTGCGCGATACGCCGTTCGATGCCGTCGCGGGGCTGAGTTTCGGCGGCGCCGGTTCTCCGCTCGGCAACCGCGCGCAATAGCGCCGCTCGATCGACCTTGCCGGCAGTATTCACCGGAATGGATGGAACGCGAATCACGGCCGCAGGCAGCATGTAAGCGGGCAATGCGGCGGATAGATCATCCCGCCATTCCGCCTGGGTGGGTTCGGCGGCGCCGGAATGAAAGCAGACGAAAGCCCATAGATTCTGCGTGCCGCCGGAGGCGGTTTCCACCACGGCCACCGCCTGCCGCACTCCCGGATGCGCGCCGAGCCGATGCTCGATTTCGCCCAGCTCGACACGCTGTCCACGCAGCTTCACCTGTCCGTCGGAGCGGCCCAGGACTTCCAGTTCGCCGGTACGGGTCCAGCGGCCCAAGTCGCCGGTGCAATAGAGCCGCCCGGCCGGCGTTTCCACGAAGCTTGCGGCCGTGAGCTCGGGACGGTTTAGATATCCCGCGGCCAGCTGCAAGCCGCCCAGCCAGATGATGCCAGTGGCTCCGGGCGGAACCGATTCTCCCCGGCCATTGCGGATATGGACCGAGGTATTGGCCAACGGCTTACCCGCCGTCAATCGTTGCGATTGCGCCGTCACCTGTCCATAGCTGACGGCGACGGTATTCTCGGTGGGACCATAGCCGTTCATGTAACGCAGGCGCGGAGCATAGTGCAGGGCATCGGCGCGATTTGGCGGCTCGCCCGCGGTCAGCAGGATGCGCAAGCTGGGAAAGTCCGCCTGTGCAAAGAGCCGCAGATAGGAGGGCGGCATGGTGGTGACGGTGACCCCCAGCCGGACGAACTTCGCCCGCATTTCCGCAATGTCGTCCATTTCTTCGCGCAGGACGGGAACCACGGCCCCGCCTACCGCCCACGCCATCACCAACTCGGAGATCCAGGCGTCGAATGCGGGCGACGCCATAATCGAGGCCCGGTCGCCGGAATTCATGTCCAGAGCGGCGGCAATCCCTAGGGCGAGATTGTTCAGCCCCTGGTGGCGCAGCATCACCCCCTTGGGCTCGCCTGTGGAGCCGGAGGTATAGATGATGTATGCAAGCTCCGAACCCCTGACGCCATCTTTGCCTCTTTCGACCGGCTGACTGTGGCTGGAGAGGTACTCTGCCCCCAGGCTTTCCGGCCGGAAAATCCGGCAGCCCATTTCGGCGAGCGTTGCCGGAGTTTCAAGTCCATCGAGGATCACCAGAAGACGGATTCCGGCGTCGCGGGCGATGAAGGCCAGACGCTCGGCGGGCAGCTCCTTGACCAGGGGAAGATAGCAGCCGCCGGCTTTCCAGATAGCCAGCACGGTCTCCGGCAGGGCGAGAGAACGATCGGTGAGTACCCCGACCACCTCTTGTCGCGCGACTCCCCGGTCCAGTAGCGCATGGGCCAGGGCGTTGGATCTTGCGTCCACCTGCGAATAGCTTTGGGTTCCCTGCTCGGTGATCAAAGCGGGACGATCCGGTTGACTGCGCGCCCAGCGCTCGAAGAGCGCGGGAAAACTCGATGCTGGACTTGGGACGACGGGGCCGTGCTCCCAGCCGGAGAGCAACCGCTCTTCCTCCGGCAGCAAAGCGGGCAACGGAGAGTCCGGAATCCGCTCGCCATCGGCGAGGAAACGCGCCCAACCGGCCAGGGAGTCAATCCAAGCCTCCGCGGTTTCCTTTTCATAGATAGCGGCATTCGCATACCACTGCAGAAGCAGGCTGCCGTCCGGCTGGCCTTGATACACGAGAACCAAATCCTGAGCGGGCGCATTCTGGAGCAGTTCGTAGTTGCCGGCGTCGCCGGCCAGGGAGGGGATGCGACTGAAATGAAGATTGCCCGCGTCGTCATTTCTCGCGTCGCCGTTCGTCACCGGAGCGCCGTAATTCTCGGTTACTACCAGATCGAAGAGCGGATGGCGCGCCGGATGCTGGACCAAAGTATGATGCCGGCGGAAATCCCCATACATGCGGGCGAACGGATAGCGAGCGTGTTGCAAGCTCTCCGCCAGATTCCGCTGCATGGTCCGCAGGGTTTGCTCGAAGGAGGTGCCGTCATGAACCCGGCACGGCACCGGCAGCATGTTGACGAAATAACCGACAACTCGCGATTCGCCGGCCGAGTCGCGGGTGGAAGCCGCGGTACCGATCACGAATTCCGGCCGTCCGGTGCGCCGTCTCACTTCCTGCGCCATGATTGCCAGCATCAGGGCATGCAAGCCGGTCCCATTTTTATTGGCGAAATCGCGCAGGCCGGCTGCGGATGCGGCCTCCAGCCGAATGCGGAAGGCGTGGGCTCCCTTGGCGTTGCGCAGAGTGCGTCCCAGGGGGCGGGGGAAATCCAGCGGCCATTCGTCGAAAGGCTGGGGGATATCCGGTGAACCGTCGCCCAGGCCGTCCAGGGTCTTCCGCCAATACTGTGCATCTTCCCGGCAAGCCGCTCCCGCCAGATAGCTCTCCTCCTCGCCCGCCGATTGATCGAAGCGGCCGGCGATTGCAGGCAGCGTGCCGCCATGCAAGAGGGTGGACAATTCCTCCTGCAGGATTTCGAGAGATACGCCGTCAACCACGGAATGGTGCAGGACAAGCCAGAAGAGCAGCTGCTGGGCGCCGCCCACCTGCACCAGCCCGGCGCGCCACAGCGGAGGGTTCTCCATCAGAAAGGGTTCCGTCTGCCGCTGACGGATATAGGCGAGGGCCGCCGGCGAATCCTGCTGGGCGGAGATCTCCAGCTGCGCGCCGGACGCCGGCAGCAGGAAGCGCCGCAGCACACCGTCCCGGTCCTGGTGGAAGCCGGTGCATAATGCATCGTGTCGCGATACCAGCATCTCCCAGGCGCCGCGCCATTGTGCGACGGGTGGGATTTTGCCTTGGGCGAACAGAGCCAGGGAAATATTGAAGCTACGGGTATCGAGGCCGGCCTGCTCGGCGACCCATAATTCGCGCTGGCCCTGGGTCGCCCGGTCCGAGAAAACCAGGGCGGGAGAAGCAGCCTTGTCCAACTGGCCGATTCGATTTACGAAGCCGCGCAGCGTGGGCTCGGCAAACAATTCGCGGGCGGGGACGGGAT
>CAZUCM010000172.1:0-6861 GCA_964619235.1 uncultured Terriglobales bacterium | reverse complement strand
AAGCGTGTATAGGGGAAACTCTATCCAGGGTTCGAATCCCTGTCTCTCCGCCAGTAAAACCGCTTCCCGTTTTTTCGGTTTGCATTATCCCGTCTGCTCAATGATTACAACAAGTCTTCGCGGCCCGTGCGCCCCGATAATGAGCTTTTTTTCTATGTCGGCGGTGCGGCTGGATCCGGTAATCAATCCGACGTAAGAATGGTCGAAGGCAATTTGCCGCGCGCGGGCCAGGGCCGCCTCCAGATCCGGGACCAGTTGACTGGCATGAGCCACCACGATGTGACAGGGCGCCACCACCGAGGCGCCGCGGCCGCCGCAACCACTGGATACCAGCACCGATCCCGTCAGGGCCACCAGCGCCTCGCACAAGCTCACGGAAGCTTGCGATGATTCCGCCGGGGCGCCCGCGCTTGACCAGCGAACCGTAGCGCCTGCCTGGCCGGCGGGCTCATTCAGCGGAAGAGACGAACTGGCGAATAAGCTTCGCAACTCCGGCGCGTCCTGCACAAAGATTTCCCCGGCGGGAAGGGAAGCCAGCACCTGCCGCAGCGCGGCGGCCGTTCCGGCGCTGTCCGCGGTCAGCACGGTCTCCATAAAGTTGGCGGCACATTCCGACAGGAAGCGTTCCATGGGACTGAGCACGGGAGCAAAAAGCGGGCCGGAAGCGGTGGAGTCCCGCCGCGGCGCCGTCTTTGCGAGTGCGGCCCGCACCCGGCCCAGGATCTGTTCGCGCGCATCTTGCTGCCGGCTACTTCGTTCCATCGTGTCTCCATCTCTCGCGGAAGGTACGTTCAGGAGGCTGCGGCAGCTCGCGAGAACCGGTCCAGGGCTTCAGCGCGGAGATGCCTCCGAAATGGCGCAAGATAGTCCGGCCGATGCGGCCGGCCAGTTGGAAGCGCCTTCGATCCATCATCGCCCAGCGCCACAGGCGCATTCCCAAGCGTTCGCGCCAGGGACGGCCGCCTTCATTCACGGCATTGCGCCGGTTCTGCAACAGGTGGTGCGCCAAATCGATTTTTACCGGACACACGCTGCTGCAGTTGCCGCACAGCGACGAAGCATAAGACAGGTGTTGATATTCCGCCAGGCCCTGCAGTGCCGGCATCAAGACCGAACCAAGGGGACCTTGATATACGGTTCCGTAAGCGTGTCCCCCGATGTTGCGGTACACCGGGCAGGCGTTCAGGCAGGCGCCGCAGCGGATGCACTGCAGAATGTCGCGCTGCTCGGGATCGGCCAGCAGGCGGCTGCGCCCGTTGTCCAGCAGCACTACGTGAAACTCCTCCGGGCCGTCGTTCTCCAGCGCCGAGCGCGGACCGCCGATCAAGGTGCTATAGGTGGTGATGTGTTGTCCCGTGCCCACCGTCGCCAGTACCGGCCATAGGGATGCCAGGTCCTGCATGCGCGGGATCACTTTTTCGATGCCGGCAAAGGCCACGTGAATCCGCGGAAGGCTGGTGCACAGGCGCCCGTTGCCTTCATTGGTGGTGATGGCAATCATGCCGGCGTCAGCCACCAGAAAATTGGCGCCGCTGATGCCCATATCGGCGGCGAAGAATTCGCGCCGCAGGGCGCGGCGCGCCGCCGCCACCAGTTCCTCGTGGGAATCGCCGCTGACGTCGTTGGGGATTTTGTCACGAAACAAATCGATCACCTGGGCGCGGCTCAAGTGCATGGCCGGAGTCACGATGTGATAGGGCGGTTCGTTCCGCAACTGCACGATGAATTCGCCCAAATCCGTCTCCCAGACCTTGATGCCCTGCTGTTCCAGCGCCGGATTGAGATGGATCTCTTCGGTCAGCATCGACTTGGATTTGACGATGCTTTTTACGCCGCGGGCACGGGCCAGTTCCAGAACGTAGTTGCGGGCCTGTTCGGAATCGGCGGCCCAGAATACGCGCCCGCCGCGCTTGACGAGGTTGGCCTCGAACTCCTCCAGATAGCGGTCGAGATGATTTACCGCTTCCCACTTGATCTCGTAACAGCGCTGGCGCGCCGCTTCCCAGTCCAGAAAGCGGGACTTCCCTTTCGCGACCGAGGCATCGTAGGTATCGATGGCCCAGCGAATGGTCTTACGATGCGCCAAGTCTTGCGCCTTCTGCGTGGCGTCGTGATGGAATTGATCAAGTGACGTACCGTGCCCTCCCCGATGCAGTTTCGATTGCGGATTCCTGGTACAGTTTTGCCGTCAAATGTCCTTTACGGGCTTTCTTCCTGCGTTGCTAAGATGCTTGCCAGGTGGATGGTGCGCGCCCGTGCCTGCCGTCGCCGCAAGATACCATCGAGGTGCAGCAGGCAACTGGGATCGCATGCGGTCACGAAATCCGCGCCGCTGGCCTCCACATGCTCCGCCTTTACCTCGCCCATGGCGCCCGAGATCTCAGGAAACTTTACCGAAAAGACTCCGCCGAAGCCGCAGCATTCTTCCGATGCCGGCAGTTCTACGAGATCGAGTCCCTTTACCTGTCGCAGCAGTTGGCGCGGCTGTTCCTTGACATGCAGTTCACGCAGAAGATGACAGGAGTCATGGCAGGCGACGCGATGCGGGAAACTGGAATTCACATCGGTGACCTTGGCAATGTCGACGAGGAATTCGGAAAACTCGAAGACGCGCTTGCTCAATGCGATCGCTTCCTCGCGCAGTGCACTGGAAGCCAGCAGCTCCGGGTAAAAACAGCGCACCATGGTGGTGCACGATCCTGACGGACAGACTACGATTTCCGATTGCGAAAAAATCCTGACGAAGCGTTCGGCCACCGGCCGCGCTTCGTTCCAGAATCCGCCGTTGAATGCCGGTTGTCCGCAGCAGGTTTGCTGTTCGGGAAAATTCACTTCGTAACCGATACGTCGTAACACGGCCAGCATGTCCATTCCGACTTGCGGTACGAGTTGATCGACAAAGCACGGGATGAACAACGTAATCGAAGACCCCATAAAAGGTTACCGCCACTTCGAAGACTTGATTTGCCGCATGTGGCTCCCGGTGAAAACAATGCGCGGCTCTTTCCGATGTTGATATGATGAAAATAACCCGGAAAATGACTAACAAGCAAAGCTGGTAACTTCATCTGGTTGTTGCGGAATTTCCTGTCGATGGTTCATTCCGCCGGCCGGATGATAAGAAAAAATTACTAAACGATACATATGTATTGCCGTAATAGTTAATTTATAAGTAAACTCTAATCGGTAAAATACCTTTATTGTATAACAACTTACGAATGTCGATGATGACCGGTATGATTATGGATGGCCAAGATTAGAGCGGGATTAAATTAATAAAATATTGATAGCTTCGATTTGCGATGTGTGCTACTTTGAGTCCGTAACCGCGCCAACATGCGATATAGGCTGCGTGCAGAGGCTCGTCAAGCGGTCTGGCTTGGCGATCATTTGTAAGCTGGCGGCAAAGCCAAAGCATCGCATGCAACAGTATTAGCTGTAGTAGCTGTGGTGCATAGCTTGGGCGCGTTAGCTGCTGCGGATGGTTATTGCAGGAGCGACGCGGGATAGCTAAGGAATTGTTCTTCTCCCCCACGCGGTGCAAGGCGTTTCTTTACGTGCGGTCTTCCGTTCAGTGAGCGTGGGAATAGCTGTTGCTAACCCAGAATAGCGGAGCTATGCCCGGCAGGCGGATGAGGTGCGACAAATGGCAAAGCGATCGGCTCTGTTGTTGGTGGTGTGGGCATTGATATGTGCGGTTGGAAGTGGGTGGGCGGAACCGGCCCCCGCGCTGACGCCAGATATGGCGCGGCTATCCACTTTCGATTCCGCGGATTTTGCCCGGGGATTGACGGAGAAGCTAAGCACGCCGGCGGGAAATGAGAAACTTACTCTGCGTTCGGTTTCATTGCTTGCAGGCGACGGCGCCGGAAGCGGGTTGGGAATCGCTTCGAACGTACTGGGGCGATCGGCGCCCGACGGGTTTGCGACAACCGCGGCACGCCGCAGTGGATCTCATGTGCAGGCGAGTATCGCAGCGGGAGGGGGACTTCCTCTTCTGGTGAATGTGGATCCGAATAATCTGCAGGGTCCGCGCCTGGTTCCCGCGTATGGCGAACCGGCCAGCTTGACGTTTTTGGGTATTGGACTGCTTACCTCCGCGAGATTTCTCCGAAAGAAACTGCGTAATTTGGGAGCGTAATAAGGGTCATTGCGAAAGTGCTGAGTTGATGCTCCGGTTGCGCAGCCGCAAAACTCCCGATGGATAGGAAATCAAGGGCGTAGTTGTGCTGAAGATAGGCGGACAGGAAATACCCATTCGCACCGTACTCTTGGCACTGTCCGAGGGACTCTTGGTTTTCGCCGGGCTGCTGGCTGCTGCCTGCGTGCGCTCATTTGTGTCGGGTGGGGATTGGGCGCCGGGCAGGTTTGGAAATCTGGAACTGGCGCAGTTCGCGGTGGCCGCGTTTATCTGCGAGGCCTCCCTTTACTACAACGACATTTACGATTTGCGCGTTCCTCGCTCGCGCATCTCGATCGTGGTGCGTCTGCTGGAAGCGTTCGGAATCTCCTGCCTGGTACTAGCATTTCTCTATGCGGTGGCTCCGGGATTGGCCTTGCACCGGGGGGTCGCGATTACCGCGGCGCCGCTTACCCTGCTGATGATTTTCGGATGGAGGCTGTTGCTGGATGCCGCCGGAGTGATGTCGCGGCGTTCGGAGCGGGTGGTGCTGCTGGGAACCGGGCCCATTGGAATTGCCGCGGTGCGTGAGATCTGCGCCCGCCCTGAATTAAACCTCGAAGTAGTGGGATTTCTGGACGAAGACCCGCGGAACGTAGGAAAGCCACTGGTCAATCCGGGGATCGTGGCGACCATCGACGACCTGGAACAGGTCGTCCGGCAGAAAAGTATCGACCGGGTGGTGATCTCCCTCAAAGAACAGCGCGGGCATATGCCGACCTCGGCGCTGTTGCGGTTGAAGTTTGCCGGCGTGGCGGTGGAGGATGCGGGTGCGTTGCTGGAGCGGGTGACCGGCCGCATTTCCGTGGAACGGCGATGCGATCCGAGCCGATTGATCCTGGCGGATGGATTCCGGCAATCGCAGCTGGTGGCATTTGCGAAGCGGACAGTGGATATTCTGTTCTCGGCGACCCTACTGCTGATCTCTCTGCCGATTCTGGGTGTGGTGGCGTTGGCGATTCTGTGTGAGAGCGGATCTCCCATCCTGTTCCGGCAAAAGCGGATTGGCTTGCACCGGCAGCCTTTTGAAATTTTGAAGTTTCGTTCGATGTATCAGAATGCGGAAGCCAAGGGGCCCAGTTGGGCGGCCGATGGCGACCGGCGCATTACCCGTGTAGGGCGGGTGATACGCAAGTACCGATTGGACGAGATTCCCCAGGTGTGGAACGTGCTGCGTGGCGATATGAGTTTAGTGGGGCCACGGCCGGAGCAGCCTTTCTTCTGCGATATTCTGGAAGAAAAGGTGCCGCTTTTTGAGCAGCGCTATCAGGTGCGTCCTGGAATTACCGGCTGGGCGCAAGTCCGGTACCAATACGGAGCAAGCGTCGAAGATGCTGTGCGAAAATTGGAATACGATCTGTTTTATATCAAACATCTGTCCGTAACCCTGGACATGGTGATCATCCTTGAGACCGTGAAAGTGGTTCTCTGGGCCCGAGGTTCGAAATGATATCTAAGTCTCTTACGGATTGCCGGAGATCCCCGGCGCTGGCCCTTGTGCTGGCTCTGGTGTTCGCCTTTTGTTTGGCGCCCTCCGGCATGGCACAACAGGGAGATGCGCAGCCGTCTACCGCACCTCCCGCAGGCTGGTCGGAACAAAAGATGACGGAAGCCGAAAAGGCGCAACAGTTGGGCGACCCGGAGTATATCGTGGGCGATGGCGACGTTCTGCGCATCGAGGTCTGGAAGGAACCGGAAGTATCGCAGAATGCGATTACGGTACGTCCGGACGGAATGATATCCCTGCCGCTTCTGGGCGTCACCAAGGTCAGCGAAATGACCCCCACGCAGATTCAGGATATGCTGGCGGTCAAATTATCCCGGTTCATGAACAAGCCGGAAGTGACCGTGACCGTAACCCAGATCAAGAGCAAATCCGTGTACGTCACCGGGGAAGTTCGCAAGCCCGGCGTCTATGAACTGACGCGGCCGACGAATGTGTTTCAATTGCTGATCAGGGCCGGCGGTCTTTCGCAATATGCGCACAGGAAGTCCGTCGTGGTTCTTCGAGTTGCGGATGGAAAGACGCAAAGGCTGCCGGTGAACTACAAGCAACTGTTGCGCGGCAAGAATGAGGAGCAGAACATCATCTTACAGCCTGGCGACACGGTAGTCGTCCCATGATAGCCGGAAGCCGTCGGCCCCTCTTGTTCGTGTTGCTTTTGCTTGTGGCTGGCCTGATCGCCAGTCCGGCGCTGGCGCAGCGCGCGGGGGAGACGCAGGGTTCCGGATCTTCGACGGCGGATGCGGCAGGAAGCGACTCGCAAGCGACCGATACGCAGAGCCAGGAACCGCAAGCCGGCGACAGTGCGGCAGCGGATCAGCAATCCGCGGATACGGAGGCACCCAGCCAGGAAGATGCGGTTGCTACGGAGGATGCCGACCAGCAATTTACCACGCCGGCGGGAGTGCCGGTCGTACCGGCTTTGGCCCCGTGGGACAATATCGATCGCAGAGTGTTCCTCTCCTACGGCGCGATGCTGACCTCGATGTACGGTATTGAGAGGCAGGGAGGAGAATCCATTCAGGGCTCCTACTCGTTTCTGTCTCCCTATCTGGGCCTCGGGTTTCACGTGCACAAGCTTTCGCTAAGCATGCGCTATTCGCCGGCGGTGAGCTATTTTACCCCTACCGGGCAGTTTCGGGTGAGCTCGGCGGTGAACGGCCTGGAAAGCTCGGGG
>CAZUCM010000171.1:0-6992 GCA_964619235.1 uncultured Terriglobales bacterium | reverse complement strand
ATTCGCCAAAAGAAGGCGGATGTGGGCCACGTGCCGGCCTGCGGCTTCGGGATACGCCATCTCGGGAGCCGTCTCAGCGGCTGAAGCCGCGTCAATTGCGGCTCTGAGCGGCACGGCTGAAGCCGTGCCCTTTCAAAACCGGTTTGTGAAGCAAAATTCTAGTGCTCGTGCGCCACTGCTTCTCCGATGCCGCTGAACTCGCGGGATACTCCCCACCGCAAAAGGAACCGATGGCTGTTGTCGTTTAACCCGAACCCGGGCGATAAGCGAAGCGTCCAGTCCGACGGCAAATTCCAGGCCGCCACCGGCGCAAGATAATGGGAAGTGTCGTGGAGCCCCAAATCGGCGGTATCGCCCAGTCCGCCATACATCTCAACTCCGGCTATAAAATTCTCGCGGCAGAAATTGCAGCGTTGAGCACTCGCCTTGAGCGCCAGCGGACGGCTTGCCCCGATGGCATAGCCAAACTCCCAGGGATTTGCCGGCAACAGATTTCTGGTAGCCAGAGGATTTACGGCAACATTCCAGCCTCTATACGTCCGGGAAAGCAGCAGCTTGAGCTCCAGTTCGTGGTCAAGCGTCTGGCGGGCCGAAGCATTGGGGCTTGCCTGGCCGGATTCAACGTCGTGCCCTTCCACTTCTTTGATAATCTTATCGGCTTCGTTGATCTGCTCGTACTCGACGTACACCACGGGATTGATGAAATGCTCGCGCCGCAGCGGACGAATGCGATTCTCAAAGCGAAATCCCGTGAAGATAGTGCTGTCGCCAAAGGTGGTTTGGCCGTCGAGATAGAACTCCGTGGTCCACCACGCCGTGGCGCCGTACTCAAATTCGGCCCAGTAGGCCTGAAAGTCGTTGCCGGCGCGCTGCGTCCCAAACGTTGAAAAATACTCGACTTCGAGATTGCCCGGCTCTTCCAGATAGTGGTCGTAGGTAACGATATAAGGACTCTCCTGGGCCGCCCCCGGGCGGACCAGCACGGCGACCAGCAGAAGCCCGCAGATGGCCAGGCGTCCGGGCAGCCCGCTCCAGAGGCAAAAACGCCATATAGATTTCCGTTCCGAAAGCACGCGGTTCCTTTCGCTCAATCGAGTGATCTCCTGGATTTTTAGTTGCAACTGTGTCGCAACAAGATTTAGAATCCAGCTTAGGGTCCCAGGCCTTTCCAGGTCAATAGAGCGCCGCAAGATTCCGTCGCAAGGCTTTTGCGATAGATTGCGACGGAATTCCGGAGGATGAACCATGCCGCTTCCTCAAACCCGTATCCCCGGCAGCCTGCAGGCGCAGCTTGCGGAGCGCGGGGTGCGCATGACCGGCCAACGCCGCGCGATTCTGAGCGTGATTGAAACCGCCAACAAACATCTGGACGCCGCCCAGATTTTGCGCAAAGCGCAGCGTCTGGACCCATCGGTCGACCGCAGCACGGTGTACCGCACCCTGGGATTGCTAAAGCGGCAAGGACTGGTGGACGAGCTCGACCTGATGCATCTGAACGGCGAAGGCCATTACTACGAACGCAAGCAGGGCCGCGACCACATTCACATGGCCTGTCTGCGTTGTGGAAAGATTATCGAGTTTGTCAGTCAGCGGTTCGATTCTCTCAAGAGTCAAATTGAGCAGGAATGCCGCTTTCATATTCTTGTAGCCAGGCTGGAAGTGGGAGGCTACTGCCCCGCGTGCCGGCGATAGCCGGCACTAAGCGGAGCGCCGCTCTGCCTCCAGATACGACCGCAGCACCAGCTCCAGTTGAATGCCGAAGGTCTCGTTAATCCTTATCAAATCGAAGACAAAGTAGCTCAAGTCAATTGCCAGCAGATTCTTGTGAAGCACCTGATACACCGCTCGTTCCAGCATGCGGGTACAGGCCGCCAGCATCGGTATGGTGTAGCCCTGCCGGCACCGTTTCTCCCCGTGCACTTTGGCAGCATCGGCGAAGCCCGCCGGAAGCGAGCTTGACTCGGGCAAATCCAGCGCGTCCGCCAGTTCCTCGATCACCAGGGGAAAGTGGTCGATCCGCTCTTCATCGCAAAGCGTAAGCGCCCCGATCACCGGGTCGGCCTTCATGGATTGCAGGGCATGCTGCGCAATCTCGAAAACGTTCTCCCGCAGTATTCCCGAAACGCGTTTGGATGCGGAAGGAGAGCCGGGCGTGCGTTCTCGCAGCTTCCGCTTAATCAACTCGACCAGTGCCGGCACCGGCGCCGGTTTAATGAGGTAATCGTCCACCTGGCTGCGGATGGCTTGCAGCGCCGTTTCAAAGCCGGGAAACCCGGTCAGAATCAGGGTGACGCACAGGGGCTGGGTGCGGCGCATCGCACTCACCACCAAAAAGCCGTCTCCGGGCTGGCCGATGTTCAGGTCGGAAATCAGCACGTCGAACGCATGCGAGGTGATTTCCGTCAGCGCCTTATCGACCGTGCTGACCGCCGTTACCTGAAAGCCGTGCTGCTCCAGAACAGCGGGCATGGTCGCGCATATGCCCGGCTCGTCATCTACGAACAGGACCCGTATTGCCCCCATGCTCTTCCCCTCGCACGTCGTCCGGCAGTAGTTAGGATGCTCTTTCCCGCGGCATTGAAGATACGGATTCTGGGATTTCCGAAGGTTTTTGCAAGACCGATTGTCGCAGAGCGTTTCGGTCCGCCGGGAGGTTGCCGGAGGGAGCGGCCATCGACTGAGAATCCGGAGACGGAACGTTTTCCTGTCTTTCCAGGGATACACCGGGAAGAAGGTGAGTGAAACGTTCCGTCCCTCGTTTCCGGTTGTCTAAGCTGCCCTTTCTTCGCGGATGGCGGCCTTCACTTTCGCCATCAGCTCGGCCGGTATTTCCTTCATGCCGTGTGCCGAGCGCGCGTGTTCGGCGCACTTCTTAAGAACTTCTTGCTCGGTTTGTCCGCGCATCACGAAGTCACAGTCCACTCCAACATCTCTACAGGAGACGACTTTTGCCATAATTCATTTCCTTCCGGGACAGATTTACCTCTGGAAGTTCCGGAACTCGGAGAGGCTGTTCCAAGTGGATGCCATGCGGCGGATGGGCGTTGCTAGCCGTGGAGGGCGAGGGCGGAGATTCCGCTCAAAAGCCATATTATGGCAGGGGATATGGGCACGCGTTTTTTCTTCGCGGCTATTGCAGTTGCGCGCGATCCGGCCCTGGTCCGTCTGATTTTGTCTCCGGATTCCTGGAAACCGGCCGAGCCCCGGGCAACTCGATCATGCGCGCACAAACGCGGTTTCTGCCGCTGTTCTTCGCCCGGTATAGTTCGGCGTCCGCGGCCGCGATCAACGTCGCTTCCTGTGCTTTGGCGCACTGATGTGCACCGATGACGCCAATGCTGATCGAGGTGCTGATCTGGGTGCCGTTGATATTGACCGGGGAGCTATTGACCAGTTCACAGATTCTGTGGCCCAGATCGGTGGCGTCGGCAAACTTGCAGCCGAGTGCGACGATCAGAAACTCTTCTCCGCCGTAGCGGGCAATCACGTCGTACACGCGCACCGAGTAGCGCAATAAGTTGGCGACATGCCGCAGTACGACGTCGCCGGTGAGATGGCCGTATTCGTCGTTGATCTTCTTGAAATGATCGATGTCGGCCATCAGCACCGCAATTGCACTGCCATCCCGTTCGGAGCGCGCCAGCTCCGCGGAAAGCCGCTCGATGGCCGCCGCCCGGTTTGACAGTCCGGTCAGCACATCGTGGCTGGCCCGGTACTCGGCCGAGGCCAACGCGGCCAGCAGTTGCTCCTGCAGGGAAACAATGCGCTTGCCGGTTTCCAGCCGGGCGCGCAATTCGGCGGCGAAGATCGGCTTTACGACATAATCGTCCGCCCCTGCGGAAAGTCCCTCAAGAATGTCCGCCTTTACGCCGCGGGCCGTAGCCATAATCAAAAATATGTATTTGTCGTGTGCGGTCGCGCGCACCTGGCGGCAGACTTCCAACCCGGTATAGCCCGGCATGTTCCAGTCAACGATGGCGATTCCCGGCGGTTCACTCGACTGCAATATGGCTAACGCCTCGTTCCCATCGCCGGCGGTCACAACTTCGTACTCCCAGGATTCCAGGAGCTTCACCACCAATTTGACGGTTACCGGATCATCGTCTGCAACTAGAACTTTCATTGCTTCCTCACCTTGCCAAAACACACCAAGAACGGGAGGAATTTATCTGGACTCCATCTACCGTTCCTCCCACCTCATCTATCGGCAAGATCGCGGTATTAATTTAGTCCAAACCCGGCATCGGCGATGCAATAAGCCGGGTTTCAACCAGGGAAATGCAAAGTCCCATCAACGAGAGTCTTTCAACCTCCCGGGAAGAAACCCCTGGGCAGGCAAGTATACGGATTACAGACGGTATGTACTCTCTAACCTATTGCTAACACGCTAGTTATTTCGCTGCGAGAAGGAAATAAGCACAGGGTCCGATCTGCGGCGCGGCCAAGCTGCACTCCGCGTTCCCAGAGGGCAACTCGGAAAAAACCGGAAACGCCTGATCTACGGGACGGCAAAAAAGCGCCGGGACCGAAGTCCCGGCGCCGCATTCCTCAAAAGGGCTTTCACTGAGACCGCTTCACGATATTTTCAGCGTGATCTGCTGGGTTTTGGTCATTCCTCCTCCGGTAGCCGTGACCGTGATGGTGAAGGAACCGGTGGCGGCTCCCGATGGCACCCCCAACGTCAATGTGCTCGCGCCACTGCCTGGCGCCGCTATGCTGGTTGGGGCAAAAGCTTCCGTCACTCCTTTGGGCAGCCCGCCCACGGACAGCACGATCGGTGACTGAAATCCATTCAGTCCCGCGGTAGTCAATTTAATCGTTCCCGATTTGCCCCTCGCCACCGTCAAACTGGTCACGCTCGGGGTCAGCGTAAAGTTGGGCGGCAATATCGTCACGGCAATCAACAGAGTCTTCGTCAGCCCTCCGCCGGCAGCCGTAACCGTCACATTGAAGGAGCCTGCCGCGGTCCCGGAAGCCGCCGTCAAGGTCAACGTACTGGTGCCGTTGCCTGGCGTGGCAATGCTGGCCGGGGCAAAGTTCCCCGTCACTCCCGCGCGCAGGCCGGCCACGGACAGCGCCACCGCCGACTTGAAACCATTGAGGGCTGCCGTAGTGACTTTGACGGTTGCCGGCGCGCCCGGCGCCAGCGTTACACCTGTCGCGTTCGGTGTCAGAGTAAAGCTGGGTGCCGGCAGAACCGTCACGCCGATCACCTGCGTCTTCGTCACTCCTCCGCCGGTTGCCGTCACCGTCAGGTTGAAGGAGCCGGTCAAGGCTCCGGAAGCCGCCACCAGCGTCAGCGTGCTGCTGCCGCTGCCAGGCGCCGCTATGCTGGCCGGTGCCATGCTCGCCGTCACTCCCGTATGCGACCCGCTTACGGAGAGCGCCACCGCCGACTGGAATCCATTGAGCACCGCGGTTGTGAATTTATCGGTGATCGAGGCGCCTGCCACCACGCTGACCGTGGAGGCGCTCGCCGCCAGTGTGAAGCTGGGCGGCGGCAAAACCGTCACGGCAATCACCTGCGTCTTCGTCACTCCTCCGCCGGTTGCGGTTACGGTCAGGTTGAAGGTGGCGGCCGCGGCCCCGGAGACTGCCTTCAGCGTCAACATGCTCGTACCATTGCCGGGCGTTGCAATGCTGGACGGAACAAAACTCGCCGACACTCCAGTGGGCGGGCTGCTCACCGAAAGCGCTATCGCCGACTGAAATTTGTTCAGTGCCGCTGTGGTCAGCTGGATGGCATTGGCTGTGCCCAGCACCAGCGTGGCCGAAGTGGCGCTCGGCGTCAGCGAGAAACTGGGTACCGCCGATACCGATACCGCCACCACCTGCGTCTTGGTCACTCCTCCGCCGGTTGCCGTCAACGTCATGTTGAAGGAGCCGGTGGGAGCTCCGGAGGCCGCGGCCAGGGTCACGGTGCTGCTGCCGTTGCCCGGCGACGCAATGCTGGCCGGGGCAAAGCTCGCCGTTACTCCGGCGGGCAAGCCGCTGGCCGACAATGCGATCGGCGACTGGAACTGATTGAATGCCGTAGTGGAAACAAGCAGCGGTGCTGATCCGCCCACCGCCACCTTGGCGCTGGCCGCGCCCGGCGTCAGCCGGAAACCCGGTACCGCGGCATTTCCGGTTACGGTTCCCGTGAGTTCGAAGGTCTCAGGGCCCCGTGAGATGCAGGTCAGATTGTCGCCCAGATGCAGCGTCAAAGCCTGCTTGTTGGCATCGTAGAAAGCCCCCACCGTATATGCCGGTCCGGGTTGGTTCACCGGGAACCACTGCGTCCATGTCTGACCATTCCACGCCCAGGTTTCGCGGTGAAAATCGTAGTACCAGGCGGTGCCGGTAACGTCCTTGCCTCCGGCGCCTCCCACCATCACCACGGCCTGCACACTGGGATCATAGGCAAGTACATGACCCGCGCGCGATGCCGGAGGAGTGTCGGAGAGTTTCTGCTGCCAGTTCGTTCCGTCCCATACCCACGTATCCCCGAACCAGGTGGGAACTGCGCCCTGCATGCCGCCGAAGAGCACGGTGACACCGTGTATGGGATCAAAGGCCATGCTGTGTCCTGAGCGTGGCAAGGGACTTGTTTGAGGAGTAGCCTGCGTCCAATTCGTGCCATCCCAGGTCCAGGTGTCGTTGGCTTCAGCGTAGTCTCCATAGCCACCGAACAACACAACCTTCTGAGCGATGGCGTCGTACGCCATGGCGTGGCCATCGCGGGCGGGAGGACTCGTGACCGGATGTTTCTGCGTCCAGTTCGTCCCATCCCAAACCCAGGTCTGGTTGCTATAGGCCGCGGGCGTGCCGGCCATGCCGCCAAACAACACAATCTGTCCGCGGGCCGCGTCGTAGGCCATCGCGTGGCCGGCCAGAATACCGGGATTGTTTGCCGGCTGCAATTGCGTCCAGTTCGTTCCATTCCACAGCCAGGTATCGGCGAAACGGGTTGCATTCGAGTTCCCGCCATACAGGATGGCTTGTCCTGAATT
>CAZUCM010000170.1:0-7052 GCA_964619235.1 uncultured Terriglobales bacterium | reverse complement strand
AAAAACGTTAAATTGCCAAACTGCTTGCCTTGGCCAGGCTGCCCTGAATAAACCGTCCCACCGCATCCACCACTCGCATCTGCTGATCCGCCGTCAAGCTGGGGAACATCGGCAGCGACACAATCTCGCGGGCCACTTTCTCGGCAATGGGAAAATCCCCGGCCGCATATCCCAAACCGGCATACGCCTTCTGCAGATGCAAAGGGATGGGATAGTGAATGGCGGTGCCGATACCCTCGCCCGCCAACTGCTCCATCAGGCCGTCGCGGTTCGCGACGCGAATGACGAACAGATGGTAAACCGCCCGCGCCCACTCGGGTTCATACGGAAGGATCAGGGCCTGCGGGTTGGCGGAGGCGAGCAATGGCGCGAAGAGCCGCAGGTAATTCCTGGCAGCGGTTTGCCGGGCCGCCGTCCAATCTGCCAGATGCGCCAACTTGACCTTCAGGAATCCCGCCTGAATCGCGTCGAGACGGCCGTTATAGCCCTCCAGATCGTGATAATACTTCCTGGCTTGTCCATGATCGCGGAGCATGCGGGTGGTTCGAGCCAGCTTTTCGTCGTTCGTGGTTATGGCCCCGGCCTCGCCACAGGCCCCCAGGTTCTTGCCCGGATAGAAGCTGAAGGCCCCGGCGCGTCCCATCGACCCCGCCTTGCACCAGCGGTTCTGCTTCCTGGAAAAGTACTCGGCGCCGTGGGCCTGGCAGGCATCTTCGATAATCACCAGGCCATAGGCGTCCGCCAGTTCCTGGATCGGGTCCATATCCACAGGCTGACCGTAAAGATGGACAGGCACGATCCCGCGGACGCACTTTTCGGTCTTGAGGCTGATTAAACTTCCGTCCGCTTCGCGCCGGCATCGGCTGGCCAGAAACTCCGCCAGTTTGGCTGCGGACATGTTATAGGTACGTTCGTCGATATCGACAAATTCCGGAGTCGCGCCAGCCTGGGAGATGGCTTCCGTGGTCGCGATGAAGGTATTGGGCACCGTCACCACCGCGTCTCCCGCGCCGATTCCCGCCGCCATCAGCGCAAAGCGCAAGGCATCGGTACCGCTGTTTACGCCCACGCAATCACGAGCGTCGCAATACTGAGCAAAAGCCTGCTCAAATTCGTCCAGCATCGGTCCGCCAATGAAGCCGGCGGAGGACAATGCTTTTTGCAACACCTGCAGCAGCTCTGCCTCGAGCTCGCGGTGCGGAGTAATCAAGTCAAGAAAAGGAATCTTGGAGTTCGTCATTTTTTACCTTATTTGATATTTCCAAAAAATCACAGACTTAGGAACGATGGGCACAGCAGGAATACTGGGTGCTTCCGGGACGGACGGACCGCCCTGGCGCATTTGCCGGCTCAACGATCCCTGGATTCAAACTGTTTCCTGCACGCGAGCCCCTACCGGACGAAGCACGCGGGCCGGGTTGCCGGCAACAATCATATTGGCAGGGACATCCCGGGTCACGACGCTGCCGGCGCCAACGATGGCGTTCTCCCCGATGGTTACTTTCGACAGGATGGTTGATCCCGAGCCAATCGAGGCGCCTTTGCGCACTACCGTCGGCTCGACCGCCCAGTCCTGTTCGGTCTGCAGCTCTCCCCCGGAGGTGGTCGCCCGCGGATAAGAGTCATTAATAAATGTCACCCCATGCCCAATAAAGACGTTGTCTTCAATGAGCACGCCCTCGCAGATGAAGGTATGACTGGAAATCTTGCAGCGGCGCCCCACCTTTGCCTTCTTCTGGACTTCGACAAACGTCCCAATCTTGGTGTCGTCGCCGATCTCACAGCCGTACAGGTTGATGAATTTCGCCAGCTTGACGTTTTGTCCCAGCTTGACGTCGGGGGCAATCGACAAAAACTCGTTCATAGCTCCACCAGCCCGCCCCGGTTCTGCAGGGACTTCTCCGCCGCTTCCAGCATCTGCACCACCCGCAGGCCGCTGATCCCGTCATTGATCGGGGTCTTGTCCTCCTGAATACATTGCAGGAAATAGGCCAGCTCCACTTTGAGCGCCTCCGTCGGTTCAATCTGCGGCGCCCACATATCGCCTGAGCGGTAGCTAACCAGCAGGTCGTACACGCCCTCCTGGGTGGTAATATCCACACCCTTGTCGTAGACCCGAATCTTTTCGTCTGCGACAATGTCATTCCACACCAGCATCTTCTTTTCGCCGCCGATCAGTGTAGTGCGGATCTTGACCGGGGACAGCCAGTTTACGTTGATATGCGCAATCACTTTATCCGGGAAATAAATTGTAATGAAGGCAATATTCTCGTGACCGTTCAAATGGCTTTGGCCGGTGGCGACCAGGGCCTCGGGCTTGGACTTCAGCAGGTAGTTCATGATCGAAAGATCGTGCGGCGCCAAGTCCCAGATTACGTTGATGTCATGTTGAAACAAGCCCAGATTCACGCGGATGGAATCGTAATAGAACAGATCTCCCAACACTCCGTCATCGATCAATCGGCGGATCTTGCGTACCGCGCCGGTGAAGAGAAACGTGTGGTCCACCATGATTTTGAGGTGCTTGCGCTCCGCCAGTTCGATCAGTTCCTCTGCCTGAGCGGCATTGGCCGTGAACGGCTTTTCCACAAACACGTGCTTTCCGTTCTCAAGCGCCGCCTTAGCCAGCTCAAAGTGCAGCCAAACCGGAGTCACGACTGCGACAATATCGATTTCGGGCGAGCGCAGCAATTCGCCGGGATCCGTAGTGGTGGGAATACCGGGAAAGTTCTTGCCCGCGCGCTTCAGTGCCTCCGGGCTCTTGTCGCAGATCATGCGGACACGAGCGCCGTCCAGGCCGGAGAAGTTGCGGACAATGTTGGGTCCCCAATAACCGTAACCGAGTACGCCTACACCAAGCATAACGCTCACACTCCTGAGACAAGCCCAACCCCGGAGGGATTGGGGAAATTTATGACAATAATGAGGAAAGTAATCTGCTAAGCGTTCTTAAGGAACGAAGGAAGGGCCGGGCAACGGCACTCGTCTAATAAGCGCCATCGCCGGAAAACACGGCGCGGGGTGTGCGCAGCAGAATTTCGAAATCCAGCAACAACGAAGATCTCTCCACATACTCGAGGTCCAAACGAACCATCTCGTCGAAGCTAAGTCGGCTGCGGCCATTCACCTGCCACAAACCGGTGATTCCGGGTTTGGCTTCAAAGAGCCGGCGGCGATGCCAAATGTCGTACTTCTCGACTTCGTAGGGAACGGGCGGGCGCGGACCCACCAGCGACATATCCCCCAGCAGCACGTTGATCAGCTGCGGGAATTCGTCGAGGCTGGTACGGCGCAGAATGCGCCCCACGGGAGTGACGCGCGGATCGTCGGTGATCTTAAATACGCCATTGCCTTTGGCATCCGCGTTCTTGGTATGGCGGTCGCCGGCAATAAACTTACTGACGTACTCCTGGTGAATCTTGGGATCATTGTTGGCATACATCGAGCGGAATTTCAGAAACGTAAACGGCTGTGCATAATGCCCGATCCGCCGCTGGCGGAAAAGGATAGGGCCCTTCGATGTCAACTTGATCGCCAGGGCGATCGCCAGGAATACCGGCGATAAAACCACCAGAGCCATCAGACTGCCCGCAATATCAATCGCACGCTTGACCGAATGCACCACTTTTTTTTCCGCAAGACGGCGCTGCAGATCGGGATACAGGGTCAGATTGCCCGGACCGTCAGAACCGCTTTCTCCCTCGGGATACACGTGCACGGAAATCCGTATCTTCTCCGCTTGTTGCGGCAACAACTGGCGCTGTATTGCCTCATGCAGTCGCGAATTCACCACCTCCACTGCATTTTCGGGAGGATCGCATATCTCAGTGCACAGCATGGCCATGACGGAGTTGTTCTGGTACCAGCCGATCACGTCGGTATCGCGGCTTTGAGCGTGCAAGATGGCGGACAACCCGGCACGCACGCTGCCCGTTCCATTCGTCGCCAAAAGCGATCCGCCGTCGAGCAGGATCAGCAGAAAGGGCCGGCCGGAACGCTCGCTTCTGCGGCGCTCCAATCGCAAGGCACGCGTGAATGCCTCCTGGCCAAGCAGCGATTCCTGTCGCTGTTCAGAATCATTTTCCCGCTCCCCAAAGCGGGCAACCAATGCGGAATTGCGTTTTAGTGTCTCCGTACGAGCGGCACTCATAATTTGTTCTTCCCCTGGGTCCCCTTGACCAGCTGGTGCGGCCAAGTTGAAAAATGTTGCACCCTAAACATGCAGCGGTTCAAGAATCAGCGGCCACAAAACGGGATTGCCTTTCACCCATTCCGTACTTGGATACAAATCAATCTTTCCGGGCTGCTAAAATCTGATCTGCGAACTCGCAGCATTTAGGCAAAGCTTCGCTATCGTGAGTCACATCGACCGTGACCCCCACAATGGGCTGAAGATCGTGTAAATAAGCCATTTAGAAGTCGACTACCGCATATTTTTTAAACTGGATTGGAAATCTGAATTCAATGTACCCAGGAACTCAAAATCCCTACCACGCGACTTCTATGCAGGAAATTGCACTTAGCTTACCATTATACCTGCCTTTTCTTAGATGCTTCGGCCAATCTGGCGTTGCATTAATTGGAGGTAAGTAACTTATTTTCTTATAGTAATATCAGCGTAACAATTCAGGCATGAGAAACAAATTGCACATCTGGAAAGGATTTCCTGTTCAACCGAGTCTTCAACCTTAGGCCGCACGCCTCATATTAGTCCTTCTCGCAACCTCTCTAAATGAGTAACCAGATCAAGTATATCCTGTTTCGTTAACTTTCGGAAATGCCGCCGATGGAGCGCGTCGATCGGAAGATCCATCCGCCCGGCCAGTTCTCCGCCTTTCCGTGATATGGTTGCGATCACCACCCTGCGATCTTTGTCGTTTCGGCGACGGCAAATCAGTCCTCGCTTTTGCATGCGATCAAGAAGGCGAGTGACATCGGGATCAGCCGTAACCATCCGTTGACTTATCTGCGAGCACGTCGCACCGCCCTCCCCCGCCCCTCGCAGGATGCGCAACACGTTGTACTGCGTCGCGGTCAAGCCGTACGGCTTCAGTGTCTGTTCGACGTCGCGGGCCAGGGCGTCGGCCGTGCGAACCAGATTCAAGTACGCCTCCGTCTCAACGCTCCGGAATGGCCTGGTCTGCCTTATTTCCTTCTGTAGTTGCGCAATCATCAATCGTAAGCCGCCTCTCACGCAACTCGCCGCAAAGTCTTTTTCCGTGGTTCAACCGAGGGCGCCATCGTCCGGTCCAGGGAAAGCGCGCCCGATCCTTTGATCATCACGGCCAACCCGAGTGTGATCGCCAGGATGAAATACTCTACGCCTTCGCCCTTCTGCTTGCCGGACCAGTTCATAAAAAAGCCGAAATGACGATGAATCATCAGCACCGCGACCGTCATATTCGTCACGATGCCGAAAGCCGCAACCCGCCCCAGCAATCCAACGATCAATCCCAGGCCGCCAAAGAATTCGGCCGCAATGGCAAGAAATGCGAACGGCGCTGGAATTCCCATATGTTGCGTAAAGAAGCCCATCGTGCCTCTAAATCCGTACCCGCCGAACCAACCCAGCATCTTCTGCGCACCATGCACGAAAAACACCACGCCAAGTCCCAGACGAAGCACCGTCACCGCCAGATCGCCGTCCGTGGCCATCAGTTTCTTGATCATTCTCGTCTCCTGCGGGAGAATCTCCCGCTTGCTTGGATGACGTTATGCGTTATAACGACTATCGTTTTTGCAATTTTATTTTTTCGCGAAAGAGTGAGGGTACGTTTGCGGGACCGGTGCGGCTTCCGGAAGCTGAGCCTGTTCAGCCTCCGGAATCCAGGCCGGCCGGGACAACCCTGCGGGGCGGAAAGCCCTCGCATTCGTCCTGGCGGAAAATCGGGCGGATTAACGGGCTCTTCTTGCCGATTCGACGGCCATGTGCAGTTCGCGTTCGGCCTGGCGCAGGAAGCGCTCCGCCTTTTCGGCGTGCCCATCCATGTCATAGTGATTCGCGGCTCGGATGCGTTCCATCTCGTGAATGGCTTCTTGCACATGGTCATGTGCGCCTTCCAGGTCGTGCCAATCCCTCACTCGATCGGCGACAGCGTATCCGGCCACGAACACCACCACCGCAGCGACAAACAACAGAACTTTTTTCATAATCCTTCCCTTCCGGTTTGCAATTTTATCGCGCCCTCAAAATCCCGGCAAACCGATAGAGGTTGCGCGCGGCCACCGCCGGCGTCAAGACGAACGTCTAGCGCGATCCGCCCTGAATTCCACCGAGTGCTGCCCGGGATTTTTGAACAACGCCATCGGGAAGCGGCACATAGCCAAGGTCGAGAGCGATCCTCTGCGAGTCAGTGCCGAGCGACCAGGCCAGGAGGTCCTGGAGAGCTTTCGCCTTCGCAGCGTCGGCATAATTGCGATGCACCAGGATCCAGGTAAGGGTGACAATGGGATAGGAATCCGCACCCGCCGGGTCCGGCACGTATGCCCGCAAATTCTCCGGCAACTCGGCGCTGGATAGTGCGGCCTCGCAATTGGCAGCCATTGGCGGCACGAACCTCCCCTCCTTATTCTCCAGGAGAGCGACATTGAGTCCAATCTTGCGGGCAAACTCGTAGCCGACATATCCAATGGAACCATAGGACTCCCGGATCTGTGCGGCAACGCGTTCGTTCCCCTTGGCGCGCATGGCGTTTCCCGGCCAGTTGACATTCGTTGCCGGTCCGAACTGGTCGCGCCACTGCTCGCTGATGGCGTCCAGATGCTTGGTGAAGGCAAAGGTCGTTCCGCTGCTGTCGGCGCGAACCACCGTGGTTATCGTTAGATTGGGGAGTTTCTTGCCGGGATTGGACCGCTGAATTACCGGATCATTCCAGTTCCTGATCTGACCAAGAAAAATGCCGGTATACGCCTTGCGTGAGAGCTTGAGATCCCCGTCGAAACCGGGAAGGTTGTAAGCCAGCGCTACGCCTCCGGCCGTCATGGGGATCAGGAGCGCGCCGGAGGCAGTATGAGCCATTTCTTCATCGCGCATAGCGGCATCGCTGGCGCCG
>CAZUCM010000169.1:0-7054 GCA_964619235.1 uncultured Terriglobales bacterium | reverse complement strand
TACGGCGGCAGCCACCGGTGCGGGCAATGCGGCGGTTACCGGCAGCTGGGTGGTCACTTATAACGGCAGCACTACGGCGCCAACCGTGAAGGGAACCTATCCCGTAGTCGCAACCTTTACCAGCGGCGACCCGAACTACACCAGCGGCACGCCGGCCAACGGTTCATTGGTCATTGCCCCGGCTACGCCTACGGTCGTGGTGACCTGCCCAACGGGAATTACCTTTGACGGGAATACGCATTCCTGTTCGGCGGTGGCGACGGGCGTGGGCTCGGACGGCAACATCACCTCCCAGGGATCTTTCGGTTGGAGTCCGGCGCAGGGCGAAAGTAACGCGGGCAGTTATACCATCACGGCTACCTTCACCAGCACCAACCCCAACTACAACAGCAGCGGTTCGGGATCGGCGGCGCTGGCGATTGCCGCGCTGGTTCCTGCCATCACCGGTCTCAGCCCGGCCGAACAGGCGGCGAATGCGGCGGCGTTTACGCTGACGGTGAATGGAGCGAACTTCCTGAATGGAGCGACGGTGAACTGGAACGGTTCGCCGCGAACCACGACGTTTGTCAGTGCCACACAGCTTACGGCGGCTATTACTGTGGCCGACCTTACGAAGGTGGGCACGGCCAGTGTGACGGTGACGAATGCCGTAGTGGCCGGAAGTGCCGCCAGCGGGGCGTTTAAGTTCGCCATCGACACCGCTACCGGCACCACCGGCGCGGTCACGGTAAGCGCTACCAGTGCAACCATCACGGTTGCGCACGGCCAGTCCACCACGGTTGCGGTTAGCCTGGCGGGCGCCAATGCCAATGCGACGGTAACGGCCAACTGTGTCAACCTGCCTGCGGGCGTCACCTGTGGCGCCTATAGCAATGGCAGCGTCCCGGTTACGACCTCAGCCAGCGCCGTGCCGGGAAACTACCAGTTCACCGTCATCTTCACCGTCGCGCAGCCAGAGACGGCGACGGCTTCGGCTGCGCACGGTCCGATGTTCTTTGGCGCATGGAGCGGCCTGCTGGGATTGCCCCTGGGCCTGCTGTGGGCCGGCGGCAGCCGTAGAAAGGGCCTGCGTCGCGTCCTGTTGACGCTGGTGGGACTCGTCCTGCTGGCGACACTTGTGGGGTGCGGCGGCAAAGCGGCCTCTCCTACGGTCACCTCGCAATCCTCAGTGGCGGTTTCGCTGACCGTGCAGTAGGGAAAATGCCAGAGCCGCGGAGCGGCGGAGGACGGTGGCTCCCCCAGGTTCGTGCCGTCTCATGCCTGGGGCTGCCAATATGGCCGGCGCTTCGCTTTGCCAGCGCGAAACGAGAAACGTGGAACGTGGAATGGCCTTCCACGTTCCGTTCCTTTCCTTTCTGCGGCGGATTTAAAGCTTCCCCGCCACAGGTGCGCCTTGCAATTTTGGAATCGCCGGACCTTCCGGGTAGGGCACAAAGCTGCCGGTGCACTTTGTGACTTCCGCGCCCTTGCCGGGAAGGTGCTTGAGTTGCACGTCTTCCCCCTTGGGCGCCAGCGTGACTTGTCCGGGGCCGTCGGTGATCTCCGCGTGCGCGGCGCGGATGTTCTCCGGTTTCATGCCCTCGGCGATTACGCCGTCAAAGGAGATCTTTAGCGGGTGCTGAGCGTCGTAGCCCACCAGGGTCATCTTTGATCCGCCACTGATGCGAACGTTCTTCAGGCGGATATCCTGAAATGTCGGAATCAGTTCGCCGGAGCCTTCCTTGGCATAAAACGGGTCCATCACAATGGGTTCCTTGGTGTCCCGAATGCACACGTTCTCGTAGGCAACGTCGCGCACCGGGCCGCCGCGGCTGGCGTCGGACTTGATGCGCAAGCCGTCGTCGGCCCCATCGATGGTCAAATCGGAGACGCGAATGCCGCTGACTCCGCTGTTGACCTCGCTGCCGATCGACATCCCGTGACCGGAATAAAAGTGGTTGTCGGCAACCGTCATGTGGCTGGTGGCCCCGGTGTTGCCGGCTTTGACCGCGATGTGGTCATCGCCGGTGCGAATGTAGGAGTGCGTGATGGTGATGTTGGTGGAGCCCGACGGGTCGATGCCGTCGGTATTGCGGGCCTTCTTGGGCGTGTCGATCTTCATGCCCCAGGCGGTGAAGCCGTCCGTTCTTACCACCACGACGTGAAAATTCGGCGAGTTGCGCAAGGTGATGCCGTAAAGGATGAAGTTGTTGGAGTGATCGATTTGCAGCAGACGCGGACAATTCTGCTTGCCGCCGGCCCGGGCCTGATCCGCCAGTTCCCACCAGGTTACGTTCTGTCCCAGCAGCTTGGCGCCGCCGCGGGCATCGATGGCGCCATCGCCCATGATGGCGCTGCCGGGGGCCTTAGAGGCGAAAATTAACGGCTTGCAGCCGGATCCGTCCTTGTTGACCAATCCGCAGCTTCCGGCCGTGCGGTCGTAATCCCGGGGATTTCGCGAGCCGAACAAGGTGGCATCGGTATCGACCAGGAGCGTAACTCCGGGCTTCAGTTCCAGCGGTCCCGCCAGAAACGCGTTGTTCTGGCCCGCCGGCTTCAACTCGACGGCCTTTCCCGGTCCGCATTTGTCAATGGCGCTTTGAATCCGGGCGGTGTCCGCTTTGTCTTCGTCGGCTTCCGGCAGGACCCCGTTTGGCGCGGCCAGTTGGGCGCTGAGGGTGGTGCATACCGCGGGTACGCTGGGTTCGACCACCGTTCGGGTGTCTTGTGCCGGCAAAAAGAGCGGACACAGCAGCGAAGCGGCGAGGATAAGGAAACGCGCGTCGAAACGAAACATCTGGTTTTGACCTCAATTCTCAAAGAGCCTGCGCTCCCGCTAATAGTACAGGTGGCGGACCGGCGGCTCCCGGGATTCCCACGGCCGCCTGGTTACTTTAGAGGCAATGCCGCAGGGGCAGGGAACCGTTCCATGATCCATCTCGGCTGGAGTTGCAAAAAGCTTAGAGAAAGTCTCCTGTGAAAAACTTAGAAATCGTTCCCAAATTGGAATTTTGCTATGGGAAGCGAAAAAAAATACGCAGAACGACTTTTTGTGTTGCAAAGTGACAAATTCAGCGGTAGTAAGAACATAGCTCGAAAAATAGACTGGTCGGACCACTACAATTTAATTCTCCCGGCCTTGCTTGGGTAAGTGTGGGCATCGAGCGTAATTGAATCAGGGGTAGTCATGAAGAGACAATCAGAGAGACTGCTGATGCTTTGTTCTAAGAGCAATTCGAATTGCGATATCACCTGCCGGGCGGAAGCGCAGAGCGACCGCGCCCGCATGCCGTTCACCCTCTTATTCGTAATTGTCCTGGGTATGCTTCTGGCCGTGTTTGGGCCCGGCCAGGCCATGGCGCAGGATTCAGGCAGCATCCTCGGCGATGTGACGGACCCCACGGGTGCGGTCATCACGCAGGCCACCGTGCATCTGGTTTCCACAGAACGCAGCGGATGGTTTCGCGACGTGAAGACCAACGATCACGGTGAGTTCTTCCTGCCGCTGATCCCGGCCGGCGATTACGCCATCACCATAACGAAAGAGGGCTTTGAAGACGGCACCGATCTGGTGACGTTGGACGTCAACGGCAAGCAAGTACTGCACTTCAAGTTGACACCCAAGGGCGTGAAGGTCGAAATTAAGGTTACCGGATCTGCGCTTGGCACGGTGGAAGGCAACGACCAATCGGCCAGCCTCGGCGAAGTGTTGCCCACGCGCCTGGTGGAGGATATTCCGCTTACCGATGGCAGCGTGGTGGGCATGGCGCAGACCCTGCCCGGCGTCAATGACGTCAACGCGCCGACCAGCTTTACCAGCAGCAACAGCGGTCCTACCTTCAGCACCTCCGGATCGAAAATCGCATCGAACTTGTTCTTATTCGATGGCATCATATACAACAACCTGTTCCAGAATAACGGTCTCAATTACCCGTCGCAGGAGGCGATCCAGGAAATCAGCCTGTTGATCAACAACCTCCCGCCGGAATACGGCCGCAACAGCGGCGCCGTCTTCAATGTGCTCACGAAGGCGGGTGGCAATAAGCTGCACGGCTCGATGTGGGATTATCTGGCCAACGCGGATCTCAACGCGGAGAACTGGTACAACAAGTGGATTCAGGTGCAGGCCACCGGTTCGCCCGACGGCGCTTACAAGAACAAACTGGCTCAGAACCAGTTCGGACTGACCTTCGGCGGTCCGCTGATGAAGGACAAGCTCTTCTTCTTCGGCTCTTATCAGGGGTTCCGCTACAAGTCCTCGGCCTCGACTCCGTCGGCCATTACGCAGACCTCCCAGGAGTTGGGCCTAACCAGCGCCAGCGGCACCAAGAACTTTAGCGACTGCCCGACTACAACCACTGCCTTCGGGACCTTCTCCACGGGGCTCTCGCCGAACCAGCCCTGCCTGGACTTTTCCGATCTGTGGGCTAACTCCGGCGCCAACCCGAAGTCCAATGCCATCGACCACTTTCTCGATGACCCGTTGGAGCACGACACGGCGGGGGGCCCCATGTTGGGCCTGCTGAATGCCGGAGCTCCCGCGGGGGGCTATACCGCATGTGTAACCGCGCTCCACGCCGAAGAGAACGCCGAGAATGCCATCATCAGCGCGGAGACGGCGATCTCCTCCAAGGAGCCTACGGGCTCCAAGCAAGCGGTAGAGGCGTCTGACGGCTATTTGCCGGGATCCAAGATGCCGGGCGCCTGCATGAATCCTATGGTCCTGGGACTCTTTACCGGGGCCAATCCGGCAGGCAGGGCGTATCTGCCGATCAATGAAGGAACCGCCGGCGTTGGCGTGGTTACGGCGGGGGATAACAACAAGACGGACGATAACGGCTATATCCGCTTCGATTACAACCTGGGCAAGCACACCATGGCCGCCCGCTACAATATCATCAATGCCGACGACTTCGTTCCCGATACCGGGCAGGGAGCGGTGGCCAGCTATGGCGTCATGCAGGATTGGGCGCGCAGCCACTTCATTGTGGTGGACGATACTACGACCATCGGTACGAACATGGTCAACACTGCCCGTGCCGCCTACCGGCGCTATACCTCCTGGGCCTACCCGACGGACTCGACTACGGCCGCGGACCTGGGAATGACCGGCTTTCCGGTCTTTGAAACCCCGACCTTGCCGTATATCTCCCTGGGCTCCTATTTGAACCTTTCCAACCCGAACAATGAGTTTGGCTGGACGCAGAATAAGAGTTACGAATTGGACGATGCGCTCTCGCTGACGAAAGGCGAGCACCAATTCCAATTTGGCGTTACCTTTCTGCACCTGTACTTCATTACCACCAACGACGACAATACGCAGGGTGATTTCCACATCAGCGATAACGCCACCGGGCAAGATGGGTCGGATTTTGACTTGGGCGATTTGAATGGCAACAACGCGATCTACTTTTACTCCGCGCGGACCCATCAAGGCGCCTCTCAAAACAATTACTACTTTTATGCGAAGGACGACTGGCGCGTCGCCAAGCGCTTAACGCTGAACCTGGGCCTCCGCTATGAGCTGGCGCTGCCGTGGGTGGAACCGAACAACCACTGGGGCACCTTCATTCCCGGAGAGCAGTCCACGGTGATTCCGAGTGCTCCGCTCGGCATGGTGTTCCCCGGCGATAAGGGCGTGCCGGCCGGCATCATCACGATGCCCAAGACGCAGTTTATGCCGCGCATGGGCTTCTCCTATGACATGTTTGGAGACGGGAAAACGGCGTTGCGCGGCGGTTTCGGTATGTTTTACGACGCCACCAACGCCAATATCGTGCAGAACAACAACGAGCCCTGGATGAACGTCCAGGAGTGGGATTCGTTTGCCAATATTGATAATCCGATTGCCACCTCCGGCGTAAGCACGGCGGTCCTGAATCCCAACAATCCTACCTTTACTCCGGGGACCAAAACGCTGTTTTACCTGTCGCCTCAGTTCAAGCCGGCTTATGTCATGGCCTATAACCTCGGCATCCAAGAGCAGTTACCGGGCCACGTCAACCTGGAAGTGGATTATGTGGGCAAGCTGGGGCGGCACGAGTATATCGTGTATCAGTCCAATCCGGCGATTTGCGATGCCACTTGTGCGGTGAAGCAGAATTTTTACGATAACCGCCGCGAGTACGCCGGCTACGGCAACAACACGGTGGTTTCGTCCATCGGCGTATCGAACTACAGCGGCCTGCAGGTGTTGGCCAGCAAGCGGGCTTCCAAGCGGCTGATGTTTACCACCTCCTATACCTGGTCCCGCTCCATCGATCTGAACTCGCAGGAGGTCCAGGGGCAACTTTCGGAAAATGCGGCGATCCCGTATCCGCAGGATATCGGGACCGAGCGGGCGCCATCGGATTTCAATACCACACAGAGCGCCAACCTCAGTTGGGTGCTGGATCTGCCGAACTTGAATACCAGCAACAGTATCCTCAAAAGGATTACGAACAATTGGTCTTACGGCGGTTTGTTTGCCGTGCGTTCGGGCTTTCCGGTGGATATCAACACGGGTGGTGACATCGCGGGCACCGGCATGAACATGCAGCGGCCCGAGCTCGTCGGCAACTGGCATCTGCCGGGAAATCGCAGCGAAGTGGATAAGGTGATGGAGTGGTTCAACGTCACCTCCCAGTTGCCCTACAACTCGAATGGCGGCCTTGCGCTGCCGGACCCGTGGGCACCTGGTTATGGCAATCAACAATGTCCGCAACCGAGCACTATTTTTTCGGGAACGGCTGGGATCGATGCCGTCAGCGCCCCAGCGACCTACCTGGTGACGCAAGGTTCGACCGGACCCAGCGTCACCACGGTTTTTGGCAATTGTCCGGGTGGGGCATTTGAAAAGCCCGCCTACGGCACCTACGGCGATGTCGGGCGCAACTCCGTTGTCGGCCCCGGCTCGATTACCAATAATATGTACATCCAGAAGCAGTTCAAGCTGCCCTGGCGGGAAGGTATGCTGCTGGAATATAAATGCCAGGCGAACGGCGTCTTCAACCACCCGCAATTCCAGCAGCCCTCCGGCAGCTTTAGCTCCAGCGGAAGCTTTGGCCGCATCACGAGCAGTAAGGGCGAGCGCACC
>CAZUCM010000168.1:0-7084 GCA_964619235.1 uncultured Terriglobales bacterium | reverse complement strand
ATTGAGGAACTTCAAGTACCCGTCGCCCAGCCCCCCGTTGCTATTGGCGCCCGCAACGCTGATGTCGTCGTCCACCCAGAAGGCGATATCACTGCCGAAATTGCCCGCCGTGAAAATACTGAAGAATCCGGTTTCAAAATCGGTCTTAGGCGTGTACAGCCCAAAGCCGGCGGGATTGAAGGGCGGCGCCGGCGAGCCGCCGGCCCCCGGCACATTTTGAAAATTAATACTATTGGCGCCGGTTACCTGGAAATAGTTGTTCATGCGCAGGCCGATCGGCGGCATGCCCGGTATCTTGCCGGGCCACACTGTATGCGGCCACAGTTGCGATTGCGCCGGCGCTCCCAGCATCACCGGCGGAATCTTGACCATCGATTCGTCATCTTGCGGGAACTTGAACCCGGCATCCTTAAACGCCTTGCCGAAATCGTTGAGTTTCGGAAAATCCAAATGGCAGGTGCTGCACGAGGTGTTGTACTGCCTGGAAAACGCCGGAATGGCATTGCTCCGCCGGGGAACCATCCAGATAAGTGTTACGATTACAATGACGCTCAGGGGAAGGGATGCAGTCAGTGACTTGCCCATGTGCCATCCTCAATCGACAGAAAAAGACCCTATGTTGCGCTGCGATTTTAGTTGCTGCAATCGGCGCCAGGGTTGCCGGCCATTCATGATTTCTTTCGTCGCCTGATGGAATCGGACCATCCGCCCGCCGGTATCCGGCGCCTCTCGGCCGCCTCAGCCGGCTTCCAGATCGGGCTGCGGGAAGGCGGCCAACCGGCAAATAAAACATCCAAATCCAAGCTCTTGGAATCTGAGCTCTTGATTTGCGGCAGGTGAGCTGACATGCGACTCAAGCTGCACACGCAAGACCCACAGAATTCGCCGGGCGCTGCGCGCCCGTCATTCGACCGCGACTATGCTCGCTCTCCGGCCGCTCCCTGGTTCCAACAGCAGGTGCTGATGCACCCACAACTCATGGTCGCCGCCTTTGGCGCGCTCGTGTTTGTAACGATTTTCGGAATGGGCCTGCTTTTTATGGGGAAGCGGCTGATTCCGTTTCCCTGGTGGCTCCATGGGTTCCTGATTGCCCTGTTAACCAGCCTGTTGGCGAGCTTATCAATTCTTTGGACGGTGCGAAAAATGGAGCAGGGCCGCGACCGCGAACTGGAACAGCTCCGCCTGGCCCAGAATTTTCTGCATCATGTGGGCAATGCGCTTCAGGTGCTCATCAATCGCCACCACATTACCGCCGCAGGCCGCGACCGGGCCGTCGATGACGCGGTGGAACGAATTCGCAGAGCCATGCAGGAGATATTGCCCGGCATCGAATCCGCCGCAGCCGGGGAAGCCTCAGGCGAATCCTTGCCTGAAATACGGCGCCGGGCGCAAGGCTAGTCGGCTCTTGTCAGTTCATCGCAGCTGAGAGGTTCACCCACACCGCGGCATCGCTTGCAGCCAACGCGGACATATAAATCTCCACATCTTCCGGCGCGAAGCTGGCACGAATTTTCTCCAAGCCCGCACGCAGCATATCCACCTCCGGCACTGTGGTATTGCCGTCTTCGATCATCCCGTCTTCGTGCGGGATCTTGAGCTCGTCCAGAAACATGATCAGCATCGCCCGATGCTGCGCGAACAGATACATGCGGACCAGCAAGGCAGCCAGAGGCTCCTCCATCGCTTCAATGGCCGCAAGATACCCCGCCGCCTTCTCCTTGGGCAGCTTGGCGGCTTTCTGCGGCCGTAAATTCAACTTTTTGGCCATCAGCGCCGTCATCCCGCGTTGTTCGTTTGCGTTTTCGGGGCTGGCAAAAAATGCGGTGGCAGCTTGCCGCCGCCGCTCGTGATCAAGATGCTTCCATATCTGCTGAAACGATTTGCCTGCTGGATTCGACATTGATAAGACGACCTTCTGTGCTATTCGGGTTCATCCATTGTGCCATAGTGCCCGTCAGACCGTGAAAATCCGCCGCTCCGTCCTTAGCAACATCACTCCACCACCTTCTGAAGCAGTGGCGCGATTCCGGCAACATTCTTTGACCATTCAGCCGGAAGGTTGTGGCGTTTCATCAGATACTCGGGGCTGTTGTATGAAACCCAAACCTTCCCGCTGCCATCCTCCCAGACCAACGCTTTCAGTGGCAGGTCAATGGCGATGGTCGGAGCGGCGAGCATCAGCGGTGTCCCTGCCCGCGGACTTCCAAAGATCACCACTTGCGTCGCGGGCATCGTCAGGCCGGCCTTTTCGGCTTCCCCGCTGTGATCGATCCGGCAGAATTCCTTCAATCCTTGCGCCTGCAGCAAGGTTTCCAGCCGCCTGATCGTCTCTGGCACCGGGTAAGGGCTGCCTAGGTGAATCATTCCGTTGTCTGTCGCCGGGGTCATATAGGTCTTCTCCCCTCTGCCGGATTCCGCTTTCGTTTTTTCAGGCCCCGTTCCCGCCACGCTCAGTGTCCGCGGCATCTCACTTTTCGGAAGTTGCCCATATCCAACGGACCTTGGGGCCACGCATTTGCCATGCGGCTTGGGCGGGTGATCCGCAGCCGCCAACTGGCCTCAACAGAATGTTCAGATGCGCGAGCCGGAGCTGGCGCACGGGAAGAGCGACGGCTGTCTCGCCTCCAATTCGCATTCAGGAGGAACTGCAATGCCATACGTAACTGCAGGCAAGGAAAACTCTGGAAATATTGATCTCTACTATGAGGACCATGGTACAGGCCAGGCGGTGATCCTCATCCACGGCTATCCGCTCAGCGGCCGCGCTTGGGAAAAACAAGTGCCGGCATTGCTGCAGGCGGGCTATCGCGTAATCGCCTACGACCGCCGAGGATTTGGCCAATCCAGCCAGCCCTGGTCCGGTTACAACTACGAAATTTTTACCGATGACCTGCATACGCTCGTCACCAAACTCGGCCTGCACGACTTCGTCCTCGCCGGCCATTCCATGGGCGGCGGCGAAGTGGCTCGATACATTGGCAAATACGGATCCAAGGAGGTAACCAACGCCGTCTTCGTCTCGGCGATTCCGCCTTGCCTGCTCAAGGCGCCCGACAATCCGGATGGCGTGGATGGCAGCGTATTCGACGGAATCAAAAAGCGGGTGGCTGCGGACCGGCCGGCGTTTCTCCAGCAGTTCTGCCTGGACTTTTACAACTACGACGTGTTGAAAGGCAAGCTGGTCAGCGAGCAGGCCGTGCAGGCCAGCTTCAATATCTCCGTAGCCTGCTCCCCCAAAGGCGCGCTCGATTGCGTCGACACATGGGGAACCGATTTCCGCAACGATCTCAAACGCATCGACATACCAACCCTGGTGATCCACGGAGACGCCGACCGGATCGTTCCGATTGCGAATTCGGGAAAGCGGGTCTCTCAGTTTGTGAAGGACAGTAAGCTCGTGGTCATCGAAGGCGGGCCGCATGGCCTCGCCTGGACCCACGCCGATCAAGTCAACCATGCGCTATTGGACTTCCTCAAGCAAACTGCCCGGGGATCGAAAGCGGCCTGACCGGAATGTCGCCGGCGCCAGCATGAGCATGGCCGGCGCTGCGCACAGCCCGCATACTGGCGGCTGATGCTGCAAGCGGCCCACAGCTAACCTCGTGGGCCGCTGCACAGACCTTAGCGGAAGTCTGTGTCGTCTGCACCGGCAATCGGTCTGGAGACCGCGCTGCCCTCGCATAGCGAAGCTTCTGATTACCTTGAAGCCTTCTCAGGGACTGCCCCGAATTGTGCTCAAACAAGACGCAGGTAAGCTGCCAAAGAAAGTATGGCGGGGCTGCCGGAAGCACGGTTCCGCAGGGGTCTTGGTGTGTCTTCCGTCGCGAATGCGGTTACACTGGCGGTGCACTGATTGGGGAGTGAATGAATGGAGAGAATAAGGCTTGCCTATTTTGTAAGTCACCCCATTCAGTACCAGGCCCCTCTGCTGCGACGCTTGGCGCAGGAGCGGGATATCGCTCTCACCGTTTTCTTCTGCTCCGGCCACTCGGTTCAAGAATACGAAGATGCGGGTTTCGGCGGTGTACATGTCAAATGGGATACCCCCCTCCTGGACGGATATGATTTCGAGTTTCTTCCGCTGATCCGCCGCTTGCGGCGGGGCGACCCGTCATTTTGGCGACCGATCAATCGCGGCTTCTACCGCAAACTCAAGAACGGAAAATTCGACGCCGTATGGCTGCACGGCTACTGGAGTCTCAACTGCATTTCCGCAATGGTTGCGGCAAAAATTCTGGGCATTCCCGTGCTGGAACGTGCTGAGGGCACGCTTATCGACCATGATCGATCCCGCCTAAAGCTGGCAGTCAAACGTGTGTTCTTTGCTGCCATCAGGCATTTGATTGACGCGGTCCTGCCCATCAGCACCAGGAATCGGGAGTACTGGGAACATTATTTCGGAGCGGATTTTCCCTCGTTCATGGTGCCCTATGCGGTTGACAACGCCTATTTCCGGCGCGCCGCCTGCCTGGCCAGGGACTCCCGCGAAGACTTCCGCAAGCAGCTGGACCTTGAGCCGGGCCGTCCGGTTATTCTGTTTGCCTCCAAACTCATGCCCCGCAAGCGTTGTATGGATCTCATCGACGCATATTTACGCTTACGGCAGCCGCTGGATAACAGGCGGCCTTACCTGCTGATTGTGGGAGATGGAACCGGGCGGGCGGCGTGCGAAGCAAGAGCTCGCGAGGCTGGGTACCCGGATGTTCGCTTTCTTGGCTTCCAGAATCAATCGCAACTCCCGCGCTTTTACGATTTGTGCGACGTCTTTGTTCTTCCCTCGGAATGCGAACCGTTCGGTCTGGTGGTGAACGAAGTCATGAATGCGGGCCGGCCGATTATTGTCTCCGGCGAAGTTGGCTGCCAACCGGATCTGGTGATCGACGGGGAAAATGGCCGTGTCGTTTCCGCGCGCAACGTCGAAGCACTGGCCTCCGCTCTGGATCAACTTCTAGGCGATGCCGCGCAGCGCGGCGAAATGGGCCGGCGATGCCTTGAGCGCATCTCTCAGTGGTCGTTTGAAGAGGATATCCGGGGACTGCGGCAGGCACTGCACCGGGTAGTGGGCTTGAACTGAGCGATTTACTCGAACGCACGCAACGGGCGCACGCGATACTGGGCCGCAAATAAATTGCGCGGATCGGGCTGCCGCGCAAGGTCCCGGAACCAAGGTTTCAGTATTTCAAGGTTTCAGAGGTTTCAAGGTTTCGGACCGGTAAAATTGGCAATTGGCTCGACGAACTGGGGTGGAGCTGGTTTTCCCCCTTCGCCCTGCGAGCCGTCCGGCGCGGTCTTTCAGCACGATGTCCACTTCCTTCCCCGAGGGCGTGCGCCAGTCGAAAACTGGGATTGGGCTGACATTCCGCTATTGATTAATTTAAAGTTGTAGTTTATATTTCTCAAATGCGATATATTCCGCGAGAATTGGTGGAAGTGCTGCTGGAGGCCTCGCGGCGCTTTCCGGCGGTGGTGGTAACGGGACCGCGCCGGGCGGGAAAGACGACTCTCCTGCGCAGGTTATTTCCCAATGCCCGCTACCTGTTGCTCGAGGACCCGGACATACAATCGCGAATCCGCAGCGACCCGCGCGCCTTTCTCCAGGGGCTGAAGCCTCCGGTAATCTTTGACGAGATTCAGAATACCCCGGACCTGCTCGCCTATGTACGTACGAGGATTGACGCGGAACCGCGCCGCCAGGGGCAATGGCTGTTCACCGGCTCGCAGGAAGCGCCTCTCATGCAAGGGATCAGCGAATCCATGGCTGGGAGGGCCGCGGTTCTCCAGCTTTTGCCTTTCAGCCTGGCGGAAACGGCTAAAGTAAGTCTGCTGCACGGGGGTTTCCCGGAAGTTCTGGCCCATCCCGGCGCCCGGGACCTGTGGTTTGCGTCCTACCTGCAAACCTACCTGGAGCGGGATGTGCGGGCCATTACCAATGTTCGCGATCTGGCAACCTTTCGCCGGTTTCTTGCCGTTTTGGCCAGCCGTCACGGCCAGGTCCTCAATAAATCTGACCTGGCGGCGCCCCTCGGAGTTTCGGTTCCCACCATCACCGGATGGTTGAGCATCCTGGAGGTGACTGGCCAGATCATTCTTGTGCCTCCATATTTCGAGAACTTCGGCAAGCGGCTCATCAAGTCGCCCAAGCTGTACTGGGGTGACTCGGGACTCGCCTGTTTTCTTCTGGGCGTCACCTCCGCGTCCGAGCTTGAACGTTCGCCTTTTCGGGGAGCTCTCTTCGAGGGTTTTGTCGCGGGGGAAATCCTGAAGAGTCAGGCCAACCGGGGAATGCGCAAGGAGCTTTACTTCTTCCGCGATCAGCAGGGCTTGGAAGTGGATTTTCTGGTGCCGCGCCCAAACGCAACTCTCTGGCTGGTTGAGGCCAAGGCAACGATGACGGTACAGCCCGCGATGGCTTCCTCGCTATTGTCCCTGCGCCGATCGTCGCCGGACCGGTTCGCGCGATCCATCGTCGTTCACCAGGAATCCCGCTCGCCCGTTGCCACCAGTGCACTCGCCCCGGGCGTGGACGCCATCGATCTGAAGCGATTTGTACAGGAACTCTCACAAAATAAGATAGTAGGCACGAGAAGACCCCGGCTTGCCGGGACGGGCCCGAACTCCTGACCTTCCCGGCAAGCCGGGAAGGTCTAACCAACTGAAGCGGCTACGAGCTGCTCGATGGATCGATGAGATTTCCAGGATTTGAACTCGCGCTCTCGGCGGCGGGCTGCGGCGAGAGTCTCAAACTGTTCGCTGTGCCACAATTTCCAGGGACCCCGATATCGTGTGTAAGGGCTATAACCGCGCTGGTGCTCAGCTAAGCGCCCGGGCAAACGTCGCCATTGCCAGCCCGAGCCAACGCCGGTAGAATGGGTTTGCCGCAAGTTTTTGCCGGCGCATAGGCGCGTAGCTCAGTTGGTTAGAGCGTCCCGGCAAGCCGGGAAGGTCAGCGGTTCGAGTTTTGCTCCGAGTTTTGACGTAGGCGCGTAGCTCAGTTGGTTAGAGCGTCCCGGCAAGCCGGGAAGGTCAGCGGTTCGAGTTTTGCTCCGAGTTTTGACGTAGGCGCGTAGCTCAGTTGGTTAGAGCG
>CAZUCM010000167.1:0-7133 GCA_964619235.1 uncultured Terriglobales bacterium | reverse complement strand
CGTTTGAGTTTCATATCTCGCGGGAAGCGCGGGATCGCTACGGTTTTGCCGAGGCACTGTTCTCGGTGACCGGGAATGTGGTGTTCGCGAATATAGCGGCGAGCCGGGAGTTCGCGCAACGCATGAACGTAGTGCGCGACGCCAAGCGCCATCCTGAACTGGCCGTCAATCCCGGTTCGTTGAACGCCATGGCCCTCATCGACGAGGTGCTGCACGTGGTGGCCTGGCTTTACCGCCAGCAGCGCGACCCGCAGGCCATGCAGGATGCTCTGACCTGGTTCGAAGCGCGTCTGGGTGCGGAGGCCCTGAATCGCACGCTGGCGGGTTTTGCCGAACGCTTTCCGACGGTTGCGGTGTATCGCCGGGAAATCGGGGTTGAGGAATGGCTGGCCAAATCGACGGCCGGCATCTCTCATCGCGCGGTGACCCTCGAAGAGTTGCTCATGTTGTGGTTGGCAAATGCCAACCCGGCGTTCAAGACCTTTGAAGAACTGTTCAATGACAAGGCTCTGGCGGCAGCCACGTCTTATCCGCAGATCACCTCCGCCCTGCGGGAGTATTTCAATACGCGGCCGCGCTTCGGACCCGACAACCAGAACCTGGTGGACATGCTGCGGGCGCCCGCCCTGGCTTCGCCGGATTCTCTGCTGGGGCAGCTGAGTTTTATTCGCGCCAAATGGGCCGATCTGCTGGGTGATTTCTTCCAACGTTTGCTGACCGCGCTGGATGTCCTCAAGGAAGAGGAGATTGCCATCTGGATGCGCTTTCATCCGCCCGGGCCGCACTTCGGTGGAGTGCAGTTCGGAGATTCCAGCGCCTCCGCGATCGTGAATTTCTCGCACGCGGCGTACGAGTATGAGCGCTTCAGCCCGGACGTGGAATGGATGCCGACGACCGTCTTGATGGCCAAAAGCGCTTATGTCTGGCTGCATCAGTTATCGGGAGCTTACCGGCGTCCCATCACCACCCTCGACCAGGTTCCGGACGAAGAGCTCGATACCTTGCGCCGGAGAGGATTCAACGCCCTCTGGCTGATCGGGGTCTGGGAGCGCAGCCGGGCTTCGCAGCGGATCAAGCAGATGACCGGCAATCCGGAAGCGGCAGCTTCCGCGTATTCGCTTTACGGTTATGAGATTGCGGGCGATCTGGGCGGGGAACCCGCGTATCGCCAGTTGCGGGATCGCGCCTGGGCGCGGGGCATGCGGCTGGCCAGCGATATGGTGCCCAATCACATGGGCATCGATTCCCATTGGGTCATCGAGCATCCCGACTGGTTCGTATCGCTGCCGTACAGTCCTTATCCGGCATACAGTTTTAACGGTCCCGATGTTTCGCAGGACGCGCGAGTGGAGATCAAGATTGAGGATCACTACTTCGATCGCACCGATGCCTCGGTGGTATTTCGCCGCACCGACCGCTGGACGGGAGATTCGCGCTACATCTATCACGGCAATGACGGCACCAGCTTTCCCTGGAACGATACGGCGCAGCTCAATTACCTGAATCCGGAGGTGCGGGAGGCGGTGATCCAGACCATCCTGCACGTGGCCCGCTTGTTCCCGATTATTCGTTTTGACGCCGCCATGACGTTGACCAAACAACATTATCAGCGGCTGTGGTACCCGATTCCGGGGACCGGCGGCGCCATTCCGTCGCGGGCCGAGCGCGGTCTGACGAAAGCCGATTTTGATGCGGCAATGCCGCAGGAATTCTGGCGGGAAGTGGTGGATCGCGTCGCGGCGGAGGTTCCCGGCACCTTGCTGCTGGCCGAAGCCTTCTGGCTGCTGGAAGGATATTTCGTCCGCACCCTGGGCATGCATCGCGTATACAACAGCGCGTTCATGAACATGCTGCGCGATGAGGAGAATGCCAATTACCGCAGCGTGCTGAAGAATACCCTGGAGTTCGATCCGGACGTATTGAAACGCTACGTCAATTTCATGAACAATCCCGACGAGCGCACCGCGGTGGATCAGTTTGGCAAGGGCGACAAGTACTTTGGCGTCTGTACGTTGTTGGCGACATTGCCGGGCCTGCCCATGTTCGGACACGGACAGATTGAAGGATTTGGCGAACGGTACGGCATGGAATATCGCCGCTCCTACCACGAGGAGACGCCCGATCCATGGATGGTTGCCCGCCACGAGCGCGAGATTGCGCCGCTCCTGCATCGGCGGGGTTTGTTTGCCGAAGTGCGGGACTTCCTGCTCTATGACTTCTTCACCGATGAAGGATGGGTCAACGAAGACGTCTTCGCCTATTCCAACCGGCTGGGCGAAGAGCGCGCTTTGGTGGTCTATCACAACCGTTATGCCGACACGCGGGGCTGGGTCCGGAGTTCCTGCGGGTATGCCGAAAAGCAGCAGGATGGCGGCAAACATCTCCGGCAGCGGACGCTGGGCGAAAGCTTCGGCCTGTCCGGCGATCCGGCCATGTTTGTGGCGTATCGCGATGCTTTGACCGGGCTGGAATATCTGCACCGCGCCTCCGAGGTGGCCGCCAAGGGATTGCATGTGGAATTGGGGGCTTACAAGTGCGCGGTGTTGCTGGATTGGCGTGACTTCCGGGACGACGGTGTGCGGCCCTGGGGCGCCCTGTGCGAGATCCTGGGCGGCAGCGGGGTTTCCAGTCTCGACGATACGATGCGGGCGCTGGAGCTTAAGCCCGTCCACGATGCTCTGCGCGCGGTGGTGAATCTGGAATTGGCCGGGGCGATGGCCGAGTGCACCGCCTCGCCGAAAGCTGCGAAAACTGCCGCAGCTTTGCGAGATTTGCTGGGCCAGGCTACCAAGCAGGCCTGGGTTCTGCTGGAACAGTCGCGCCGCTACGCTGCCAGCCGGGAACCCGAGAATGGGCACGACGAACTGAAGAATGGCTGGCATGGCGACCTTTCAGCCGCAGCCAGCCGGTTTGAGCGCCGCCTGGGTGCGGCATTGAAGCTGCCGGCCCTCGAACAATATTTCTCCGCACCCTGGCCCGCGGATGCCCGCGCGGTGTTGCCCACCGCGACTACATTACCGAAAGACGCCAAGGCCATCTGGGCCACCATTCTGGCCTGGTGTGCGCTGGATGCGCTGGGTAGTTTGCGGAACCCCGAGGCTCCGGAAAGTGCCGCCGCCGGCGCCTTCGACCTGTTGCATCTGCGCGAGCCCATGGCGGAAGTGTTTGCCGCCGCCGGACTGGTGGGCGAGGAGCGCTGGCGGGCCGCCGCCCGCGTGCGCGCCGACTTTGCGCATGCGGCCTGGACCGCCACCCCCGAACCGGCTGGAAAACGCCCCGCCGCCGCGCCCTTTAGTTGGTTGCACGATCCTGAAGTTGCCTGGCTGGTGGGGTTGCATGAGCATGAGGGCGCGCGATATCTGGTGAAGGAATCATACGAGCAGTTGCTCTGGTGGATGGCCTTGCGGCAACTGCTGGCTGTGGCGGAAGCGCCGGCGGCCGACCGCCCGGCACTGGATGCGCTGGAACAGCGGCTGAAAGCAAGAATGCGCGCCGCCGCCGATAGCGGATATCGAATTGAGGCGCTGTTCGAGTCCGGGCAATAGATAGTTCACCGCAGAGGAAGCGGGGGGATTTGAAAATTTCAAATTTAAAATTTGAAATTTGAAATTTGAAATCTTCAGGTGTTCCCGGCTTCTTTCGCTTCCTCTGCGGTGAAGAAGTCTAAAACATTTCCGGGGGAAGCACGCGAATATCGGGCAGGTTGCGGTAGCGTTCGGCATGGTCCATGCCATAGCCCACAACGAACTCGTCGGGGATGGTGAAGCCAACATAGTCGGCCTGAATGGGCATCTGGCGGCGGCAGGCCTTGTCCAGCAAGGCGGCAATCTTCAGGCACCGCGGTTGATGTGCCAGAAGCACATTGCGCAAATAATTCATGGTCAAGCCGGTGTCCAGAATGTCTTCCACCAGGATGATATTGGCGCCGGTCAGAGGTTGTTCCACATCCTTGGTGAGGCGCACTTCTCCGCTGGACTGTTTTTCTTTGCCATAACTGGCAACGCCGATGAAATCGAAGGTGGCATCGAGCTGGACGCGGCGCGCCAGGTCGCTGAGAAAAATCGTAGCGCCCTTCAGTACGCCGACGAAAATGACGGCTTGCCCCGCAAAATCGCGGTCCAACTGGGCCGCGATCTCGTCCACGCGATCCTGAATCTGCTTTTCGGTCAGCAGTATCCTCAATTCGTCCATGAGCATTGATAAAACATCGCGGCAAAAAAGGGAAGAGGGGGCGGCCTCAGGTTGAATACGGTGCAGCGCGACGCTTACAATCTTCATCATCTTTAGTTCGTGAGGGAGACGAGGCCATGGAAATGAATGGAGCGCGAATTACATGGTTGGGGCACTCGACGTTTCGAATCAGCACTCCGGGGGGAAAGAACGTCCTGATCGACCCCTGGGTGATGAATAACCCGGCCTGTCCCGAGCGGCTGAAGAAGCTTGACCGGGTGGACGTAATGCTGGCGACCCATGGACACTTCGATCACATTGGCGACGCCATCGAGATCGCCCGGCAGCATAATCCGGTGACGGTAGGCATCTTTGAACTGTGCCACTGGTTGCAGAAGAAAGGCGTGCAGCAGCTCTCGCCCATGAATAAAGGCGGCACGCAGGAAGTTGCCGGCCTGAAGATTACCATGACCCATGCCGTGCACTCCTGCGGCATCCTCGATGGCGATGAAATAATCTACGGCGGAGAAGCTTGCGGTTACGTGCTGGAACTTGAGAACGGCCTGCGAATCTACCATTCCGGGGATACCTGTGTCTTCGGCGATATGCAACTGATTCGCGAACTCTATAGGCCCGACCTCGCGATATTGCCGATCGGCGATCATTTTGTCATGTCGCCGAAGGAAGCAGCGTATGCCGTGCAGTTGTTGCGGCCCAAGGCAGTTATACCGATGCATTTTGGCACTTTTCCGGTGCTTACCGGAACGCCGGCGGAGTTTCGCGCGCTGGCCGAAGACGCCGGCGGAGTGGAAGTGCTGCTGCTCAAACCCGGCGAAAGCGTAGGCAGCGAAGTTCTGGTATAGCGGTGTTCCCGACGCGGGAAGGCGGGGGGGATTTGTAATTTGTAATTTGCAATTTGTGATTGAACAGCGGGTCGTGCGGGAGACATGGGATAAATTACAAATTTCAAATTACAAATCGCAAATTCCTCTGCTTCCTCTGCTGTAAAAATTCTAAGACTTGGCGGCCCAATGCTTTTGCACGGTATTTTTCCTCCAATCACCACGCCGTTCTATGCGGGCGGCGAGGTGTATTACAAGAAGCTGGAATACAATGTCGAGCGCTATTCGCGCACGCCCATAGCCGGGATGGTGATCCTCGGCTCGACGGGCGAAGCCATTCTGATGAACGAGCAGGAGCGCCGGGAGGTGCTGAAGTGCGCGCGCCAGGCCGCGGCTCCAGAGAAGGTGCTGCTGGCGGGGACGGGCTGCGAGTCGGCCGCCGAAACCCTGCGTTTGACCGAGTGCGCCGCGGAACTGGGTTACGACGTGGCCATGGTGCGCACGCCGCATTATTACAAATCACAGATGGAACGGCCGGAGAATATGCTGGCGTTCTACCGTTTTGTGGCCGACCGGTCCCCGCTGCCGGTGCTGCTTTATAACTTTCCCCATGCGACGGCCTACGATCTTCCCGCGGAGATTGTGATTGCGCTTGCGGAACACCCGAACGTGATTGGCCTCAAGGAGTCCAGCGATTCTCTGGAAAAACTGGGGCGCATGGCTGCCGGCACCAAGCAGGTAAGGCGCATGGTCAAGGTGACGCAAACCTTTCAGGCTCTGACGCCGCGCATGAAGCTGGAAGGTGGCGAAAAGGTTCGCGAGAAGGAAGCCGGCTTCCAGATCCTGGTGGGCGCCGCGCATAAGTTTCACGAACTGTTGCAAGCGGGCGCGGTGGGCGGCATTCTCTCCTTTGCCGATCCCGCTCCCACCGCACTCTACGAGATTTATGCCGCCTGGAAGGAAGGCGACGCGAAGCTGGCGCAGGAGAAACAAAAGCGCATCGTAGCTGCCGGAATGCGAGTGGGAGGAGATTTGAGTATTCCCGGCGTAAAGTACGCGTGCGATTTGAATGGCTACTACGGCGGTCCGGTGCGCTTGCCGTTGTTGCCGCTGACCTCTGAGGTGAAAGCCGAAGTCGAACGCCTGATGGCGGATATCAAGAACTGAGAGTTTATAGTTTACAGTTCACAGTTTGCAGCCAGCCCGGCAAAAATCGTGGAGCCTCGATCGAGAATGCAATTCATCGACCTCAAAAAGCAGTATCAGCTGTTGAAGCCCGCCATGGACCGGCGGATACAAGCGGTGCTCGATCACGGGCAATTCATTATGGGACCCGAGGTGCGGGAGCTGGAAGAACGGTTGGCGGCCTACACCGAATCGTCCCATGCCGTTGCCTGTTCCAGCGGCACCGACGCACTGCTGATGGCGCTGATGGCTTTGGGCGTGGGTCCGGGCGATGAGGTGATCACCACGCCCTTCAGTTTTATCGCCACAGCGGAGGTGATCGCGCTATTGCGGGCGACGCCGGTGTTTGTCGATATCGATCCGGAAACCTACAATCTGGATCCGGAGTATCTGCCGGCGGCAATCAATGCCCGGACCAGGGCAATTCTGGCGGTCTCCCTTTACGGGCAGTGCGCGGATTTCGATGCCATTAACGATATTGCCGCCCGGCAAGGCATTACGGTGATTGAAGATGCCGCCCAGAGCTTTGGCGCCACCTATAAAGGCCGAAGATCCTGCAATCTCTCGGCGATCGGCTGCACCAGTTTCTTCCCCTCGAAGCCCCTCGGGGGTTACGGCGATGGCGGCGCCTGCTTTACGAACTCGGCCGAAATCCATGACAAGCTCAAGCAGATTCGCGAGCACGGCCAGGATCGCCGCTATCATCATCCGGTTCTCGGCATCAATGGGCGCCTGGATACGCTTCAGGCAGCGGTACTGCTGACGAAGCTGGAAGCATTTCCGCAGGAGGTCGAAGCGCGTCAACAGGTGGCGGCGCGGTACAACCGCCTGTTGTCGGGCACGGTGACGACACCTTACGTCGCGCCCAACTGCACTTCCGTTTATGCGCAGTACACCATTGAAGTGGAGGATCGAAGTGCGATGGCGGAGGCATTG